>DASUHU010000085.1:0-7717 GCA_036273395.1 Candidatus Limnocylindrales bacterium | reverse complement strand
CCTTTGCCTCGGCTGCGGCGCGAGCTTCCTCGGCGGCCTTTGCCTGTGCTGCCCGCTGCGCTTCCGCTTCGGCAGCGAGCCGTGCATCCTCGGCCGCCTTCGCCTCAGCGGCGGCCTTCGCCTCCTCGGCGGCTTTCGCCTCCTCGGCGGCTTTGGTCTGTTCCGCGGCCTTCGCGTCCGCGGCAGCTTGAGCGTCAGCGGTGGCCTTGGCTTCAGCTCCCGCTTGGGCCTCTTCCGCGGCCGCCTTGGCTTCGGCTGCGGCTCGCGCCTCCTCGGCCGCCTTCGCGTCCGCGGCAGCTTGAGCGTCCGCGGCGGCTTTGGCTGCGGCTGCCGCCTGGGCCTCTTCGGCGGCCTTCGCCTCGTCCGCGGCCTTCGCGTCCTCGGCCGCCTTCGCCACTTCCGCGGCCTTCGCGTCCGCGGCGGCCTTCGCGTCCTCGGCGGCCTTCGCCGCTTCCGCGGCCTTCGCCTCGGCGTCCGCCTGCGCCTGGAGCGCGGCCACCTCGGACGGGTCGATCTTCACGCCCGTCCACTCGAGGAAGCTCGAGCAGTTGGAGCAGAAGACGGCGTTGTCGAGATTGATCGTCCCGCACTTCGTGCAGCGGATCATGCCGTCGGCTCACCTCGCCCGCGGTCGGATTCGTCGCCAGGACACGCCGTGAGATCGGCGCCTGATGGTACGCGGCCTAGGAGGCCGCCCGATCGCCGATGACGACCTCGTGGCTGACGTGGGCAGGCTTGGCGGCGGCGACGATCGCGTCGAGCCGGGCGGCGTCCAGCGATTCCTTCTTCGGCGGCTTGACCCTGACCGACACCGCATACGAGCCGTCGCCCGGAGGCTTCGAGCCGGCGGTCTTCGACCACGACACGCCGCCGCTGTCGCTGATCTCGACGTCGCCCGCGGTCAGCAGCTTGAGGTGCATCGCGAGCCCAGCCGCCGTGCCTCGCCGACGGTAGACCTGCGAGGCGACGGCCACGAGGGCCCGCCGGCGCTCGATCGGCCACGTCTCGTCGGGCAGGAGCCCGACCCAGCCTGCGAGCCAATCCAGGAAGTCGTCCGGGGTCAGCGCGGGGTCGAGGTAGGCCGTGAGGTTGTCGATCGTGCTCAGGACGGGCGCGAAGGCCGCATCGAAGGCCCCGGTCAGCGCAACCGACAGCTCGTCCTCCTGGTACAGGCCCGGCATCGACGCGATGAGCGGGCGGGGCGAGACGAGGTCCTCGACGAGGCCCCTCATGCGTCGACCACGACCTGGTGGTCGTACGAGAACACGAGGGCGTTCCCGTCGACCTCGAGCCGATCGGTCGGCTTGCCGCGCTCGCCGGTGACCGGATCGGCCCCGAAGACCCTGACATCCTCGACGAGCTCCGTGCCTCGAACCGCCTGGAGCGCGGCGAACACCTCGCCCGCGAGGACCGGCCGCCCGAACGGCCAGCCACCGCCATCGGGTCCGCCGGTCGTCGGGTGGAAGTAGCGGAACAGGGCGTCGAGCGCCTCCTGCTGGAGGCGGTTGGCGTCGGTCCCGGGCCGAGCCTTGAGCCGCGCGACGATCGTGAGCCCCCGATACGCCGGCGGCTCGACGACAACGCGGGTGCCCACGAGCCGGCTCTCGTCGAGCCGCTTCGCGATTCGCGCGAGCGTGTCGTCCCCCGGGACGAGGGCATCGAAGGTCAGCCGGCCGTTGCTGCCCGGCACGGCCGGCACGATCAGGACCCGGACGACCCCTGGCTCGTTGGCGTCGCCGGTGATCGCCCGGACGCGGGCGACCTCGGGAGCCACCTCCCTGGCAATGTGCTCGAAGTCCTCGGCGGTGACCGCCCGGTCGCGGGTCCGGAGCGTGATGGGGCCGCGGACCTTGGCCATCTCGAGGTCCTCGCCATCGACGCCGCCGAAGGCCGCGCGACGGTTCTCGACCCGGGTCACGTACGGAATCGAGGCCTTCAGGACCGAGAGTGCTCCGGCCGCGACGTTGCCACCGGCTCCGCCGCCGGACCGGTACTGCGGGACCCGGATCGTGGCGCCGATCGGGGGCACGGCGCCGTACGTCCGGAGCGTGCCGTCCGCGAGCCGGACCGCGGGACCGAACTCGATCTGGCCGCTCGCGGCGTCGAGCACGAAGCGCCGGTCGTCGGGACCGCTCGCGGCGAAGCTCGGCGCCTGGGTCCACTCCTGCCAGTCGTCGCCCTCGCGAACCTCGACGACCAGCGGCTTCTCGCCCGCGACCACGGGCGCTCGCCGCAGCTGGAACCGGCCGGCGGGCACGCCCTCGGACTCGCCGACGACCTCCTTGAGGATGAGCTCGGCGTTCATCGCGTCGGCCGTCCCGCCGATCGTGAAGGCCGTGAGGCCGCGGATCTCGGGCGAGGCGCTGTAGGGCGGCTGCCCCGGGCGAGGGTCCGTCACCCGGGCGCGCAGCCAGCCGGCCTTGAGCTTCTCGATCGTCGAGACGGCGTGGCCCCTGGGGACATGGAGCACCACGTCGCCGTCGCGATTGATCCCGCCCGTCGTGTCGCGCTCCAGCTCGCAGGCCGACCAGTCGTCGCCGGTCCAGGCCTCCCAGGCCAGGGGCGGGTCGTCCGGGTCGACGCCGATGCCCTCGATCCGGCACGTGAAGCGGAGGTTCACGGCGCAGCCCGGGACCGCGTCGGACAGCCCGACGAGGAGGACCTCTCCCGGCTTCGGCGGGCTCGAGAACGGGAAGACGCCGCTCTTGCGCGACATCCCGTCGGTCAGGTCGCTGACCTCCTTGCCGTCGAGGGTCGAGGCGACCCGCGCCAGCGAGCACGCGACGATCGCCCGGTCCTCGGTCGTGCTGAACACGACCGGCGGCTGGTTGCCCGTTCGGACGGTTGCGACCTCCGTGCCGGCCGGGATCGTCACGGTCGCGGGCTGCGGCGCCGAGAGCCAGAACGTCACCGGGGCGTGGGCCGCGGCCGGCGGGTAGAGCCGGACGCCGATGAGCTCGAGGAACTTGATGTAGTGGCGGTCCGGCACGCGGTTGAGCCGGTACAGGAGCTGGTCCGTCATCCAGGCGAAGGCCTCGATGAGCGTCACGCCCGGGTCGGACACGTTGTGGTCCGTCCAGTACGTCGTGTTCCGCTGGACGAGGCGCTTGGCGTCGTCGACCAGATCCTGGAAGCGGCGGTCGTCGAGGTTCGGGGCGGGCAGGACCATGGCCGATCAGCTCCTCCGACCCGGCTCGCCCGGGATCGTGTAGAACGGGAATACGAGGTTGCGCGGGTCGTTCGTGTCGCGGATGTGGTAGCGAACGTCCACGTACAGGAGGCTTCGATCGGCCTCGTCGATCGTCACGACCACGTCGTCGACGTCGATCCGGGGCTCCCAGCGCCGGAGCGAGGCGCGGACCTCGGAGGCGATGTCGCCGGCGGTGCCGGCATCCGCCTCGGCGAAGACGAAGTCGTGGATTCGGCAGCCGAAGTCCGGTCGCATCGGGCGCTCGCCGTACGCGGTCCCGAGGATCAGGCGGATCGCCTGCTCGATCTCGCGATCGTCCGTCACGAGGGCGAAGCCGCCCGTGCGATCGAGCTGGAGTGGGAACGCCCAGCCGGAACCGACGAACTCGTGAGCCATCTCGCTCCCCTACCCGATCAGGACCGTGGGCACGCCGGGCCCGACGGCCGTGCCGGGAGCGGCGCAGCACATCGTGCCCGAGGCCGTGGTCGCCGCCGGCTGGCCCTCGATGAGGACCGTCGCGCTGCCCGTCGTGATGCTTCCGAGCTGGTTGGTCGGCGTCGCGTAGGGCGGGTCCACGATGCCCGGGTGCGGCGGGGCGTTGTAGCCGGAGGAGGCGAACACCGCCGCGGGCTTGCCACCGATGAAGACCTTCTGGGCCAGGCCGTCGGTGAGCTTCGCGGCGAACGGCAAGGGTCCGGCGGGGGCCGTCCCCGAAGCCGACGGGATCTGGTGGATCGTGCAGGTGCCGGTGATCGTGTCGCCCGCGACGAGGGCGGGATTGCCCATCGCTCGCCTCCCCTAGTTCAGCTTGATCTGGGCGCCCTTGAGGACGAGCTCGCCGTCGGCCTCGAGGGTCATCTTGGAGGCGTGGACCTTCAGCTCCGCCGAGGCCGTGATCTCGATCGCGCCATCGGACTGGATGACGACCTTCTGGTTGCCGGCATCGACCGCGACGCTGGCCTCGGCGCCGGAGGTCGAGAGGACGGCCATGTTCTTGTCGTCGCCGTCCCAGAACTCGACGAAGTGGCCCTTCCTCGAGTAGATGCCGCGGCCCGTCACCGCGCCGTTGTCGAGCCACTGGGAATAGGTGGGCGGCTTGTCCGCGCCGTTGAATGTCCCACCGACGACGATCGGGTGACCGACGCTGCCCTGCTCGAACGCGACGAGGACCTCGTCGTCCACGGCCGGCAGGAACAACGTCCCGCTCTTGGGCCCCGCCCCGAGCTGGAGCACCGGCGCCCAGTCCGACTTGACGTCCTCGTCGAGCCAGGGGAAGCGGAGCTTCACCCGGCCGAGGCTCTCGGGATCGGCATTGTCGGCGACGAGGGCCCGGACCACGCCGGGCACGTGCATCGTGCGGTGGCCCGATGGCGTCGGGGACGGTGCCGGCGACGCAGCCTGCGGCGCGGCCCCGGCCTCCCGGCCCCCGATCGCGAAGTGGGTCCGGTAGCCGAAGCCGTCGATGACGTGACGCGTCACGGACAGGACGTACGCACCGCTGAAGGCCTGACCGACGCCCGTGCAGCGGACCGCCGCGCCGGCACGGAGCTTCGCATTGCCGATGGCCAGGCCGTCGACCTTCGCGAAGCGGCTTCCGATCCGGTCGGCCAAGGCCTTGGCCGCGGTGTTCGCCTCGCCGTCGGTGGTGGGCTGATCGCTGATCGAGACGAACGCCTGGTTGCCGAACGCGGCTGCGAGACTGGCGGGATCGTTGTGCTCGAGGGCGACCGCGGTCGTCCCGGCCGGCGCCGAGGCGACGACCTCGGTCTTGGCCACGGGGTCCCAGCCGCGAACCTCCACCCGGGCCACCTGCTCCGCCCCGCTAATCCGGCCGTGGAACGCCAGCAGGTTGCGGCCGTACCTGAGGATCCGGGGGTCGCTCGGGTCCGAGCTGTCGTCGTCGCCCGCGTCGCTCGGGGCGTCCGCGGCGTTGGTCGGCGGTCCGAAGTTGATCTTGTCGTCCACGGCCGTGAGCTCGAAGCCGATGGCCGAGGCCCGGAGCCGCAGGAAGTCCCAGTCCGAGATGCTGTGCTGGAAGACGTGGTCGTAGACCTGGCTGGTCTCCTGGATCTCGCCGAGCTCGAGCCCGGCGTCGCCAACGAGCTGCTTGACCAGGTCGGAGTCCGTGACGTTGCTGTAGACCTTCGACTTCCGGCCGCGCTGGAGGCGATGGGACGGCGCGTAGCCGCGGGCGATGACCCGCGCCCCGAACTCGTCGTAGTCGCACTCGATCGTGACGATCTCGCCGGTGATGAGCGGCGGGTCGCCGTCGTCGCTGCCCTGGCCCGCGACCGAGACCTCGACCTTCGACCCGACGCTGAGGCTCCCGACGTCGAGCAGGTTGCGAGCCGGATCGAGGAACGTGATCGCGAACATCGCCGGGAGGCTGACGTCCTCGTCCACGACGACCTGATCGAGATGGGGGGCGAGGTCGCTGGACAGTTCGGAGCCGTCCACGGTGATCGTGGCCGCGACGCCGAGGCTGGCGGGCGGTGCCATCGCCATCGGACGGCCTACGACAGCCGCGCCGCATCGCGGTGCGGCGGCAGGAGGAGACGGGTCCCGGGCGCGACGCGGAGCGGGTCGTCGATGCCGTTGAACTCGGCCAGCGCCCGCCAGTAGTCCGCGCGGCGGTACTCCGCCCAGGCGACGGAGTGGAGGGTCTCGCCCTCGATCAGGACGTGGGCCTGGTATCCGGCGCGGCCACCCGAGGTCGGGTTGGTGCCCGCGGCGGGAGTCGGGACCTCGACGATCGTGATGTTGCAGGTCGCGCGAATCGGGGTGCCGTTCATCCGGAACAGCGTGTAGTTGACCGACACGCTCTGGAGGTAGCCACGGATCCCCTGGAGGGCGTTGCTCGATCCCCAGCGGAACTCCAGGAGCGGCGGATTCTGGACGCCGTTCGTGGCCGGCGGGCAGGGCTTGGTCCAGTCGAGCAGCGTCTGGATGTCGTCGGTGACGTCGCCGTCGAACTCCTCGAAGGCGTCGAAGAAGATCTCCATCGAGAGCTGGGCCGGGTTCGTGCGCTGGTGCGTCGGCGGCGACGGATCGCGCCGGCCCTGGTGCTGGGGCGGCTCGGTCCAGTCGGCCGACTTCGAGAGCGAGAACGTCTCGGGGTTGTACTTGAACTCGATCTCGGTCTCGCCGGGATTGCCGGCGACCACGACGAGGCGGGCCTTCTCGAGCGACAGGGTGGGCAGGCTCGGCATCGTCAGAGCCCCAGGAAGCCCTGGTGGGCGATCTCGAGGGTTTCGGTCGCGTGCTGGTTGCCGTAGATGTCGAGGGTCGGCCCGGTCCACCGCACCGGGAACACGCCCACGACCATCCAGTTCGCGACCTCCTGGCCGCCGCCATCGAAGACCGCGATCTCCGCGGTCCCGGGCAGCAGCCGGATGCCGACGCTTGCGACCCAGGCCGTCACGTCCGCGGAGCTCGAGTCGAGTGGCCGCGTGAGGCGGATGTTCTGGTACTTCACCCGGCCCGGGATGCGGTGGACGAACAAGTTCATCCCGCCTTCCTGGTGCTCGTGCATGTCGTACTCGACCGACAGCCCGTCGCACTTCTCCCAATTGCCGAAGTCCTTGCCATCGATCTTCACGTGGAACCGGAGCCCGAGCCCGAACTCGCTCATGACGGCGTGCTCATGGCAGGTCCATCGCCATGCCGGAGCGCTCGCGCTCGACGAGCAGGTCCCGCCGGAGCCGCCGCCCGATCCGGTCGTACAGCTGGCGGGCGAGGTCCTCGAGCTCCCGCTCGCTCGGCTTCGCCCGGCCCGCCGCTCCAGCGACAGACGCCGCGCCGCCGGTCGCGGCCATCGCGCCGCGCGACGCGGGCGAGCGCTGGGCCTCGCTGGCGAGGCGGACGGTCGCGGTCTCCGCGGCGGCGGGCGTCGCCGCCATCCCCGGGCCGGCCGGGCCGGGCATCGCGGGAAGGCCGGAGCCGGCCGATGACGAAGCGGGCGTTGCCGTCGTGGACGACGACGTTGCCGGCTCGGCGCGCTGGTGCCGATCTGGCTGGACGGCCAGTGGCATCGAGGCGGTCCGCTCCGCCGCCGCCGCCTCGGCCTCGAGCGACCGCCCGGCCTCGCTGCTCTCGGACGGCAGGCTGGACCCGAGGCGCCGCTGCTGGACGACGTGGGTCAGCTCGTGGGCGAGGAGGCGCTTGGCCGGTCCCGAGCTCATCGGGCCGTGGCTTGACGGCAGGTAGATCTCGCCGCCATGGGTGAACGACCGCGCGTCCAGCGCGGACGACAGCTCGCCGGCCTCGGCGCCCCGATGGACCGTCACGGCCCCGCCCGAGGTCGGCAGGCTCGAGCTGGTCCCGGGGCCGGCCGGCTCGTCGGCGTCGCTCGGGGCCTTCGAGCGGTCGAGGGCCAGCGGCGCCCGCTGGACGCGGCCTCGGAGCGGGCGGGCCGAGGTGATCGGCGACGCGATGCCGGACCCTGACGCGGCCGGGGTCGACGCTCGCTGGATGTCCATCGAGTCGGGCGTGCCGGCTCGGTTCCGGCTCGATTCGAGCGGAGCTGCC
>DASUHU010000084.1:0-5766 GCA_036273395.1 Candidatus Limnocylindrales bacterium | reverse complement strand
GCCGGATCGCCTACGGCCTGGTCCTCGTCGTCGCGTTCGGGGCTGGTATGGCGATCGTCCTCGGGGGCGTCGGCCTGCTGCTCGTCCACGCCTCGCGACTCGCGATCCGGATGCCTGGCGGCGAGCGCCTGACCGCTCGCTGGGGCGGCATCCAGGTCGTCGTCGCGAGCCTGGTCGTCGTCCTCGGGGTCGCGCTGACGGGCCAGGCGCTGACGCAGGTCCTCTAGCCAGACGACGTCGCCCGCGGCCGATCAGGCCGGCGGCAGCACCTCGAGCGCCGCGGCCTCGACGTCCGCGAAGACCGCGGGCAGGCCGCGGCCCGCATCGACCACGCGGAAGCGCTCTGGCTCCGCCGCGGCGAGCGTCAGGAATCCGTCCCGAACCCGCCGATGGAAGGCCAGGTCGAAGGCAGCCTCGAAGCGCGTCTGCTCGCTGGCCGACTTCCGTCGCAGGCCGACCTCCGGATCGAGGTCCAGGAGGATCGTCCGGTCCGGCTGCAGGCCGCCAGTGGCAGCCCGCGCGAGCGCGCGGAGCTCGTCGATCGGCAAGCCCGCGCCGTAGCCCTGATACGCGAGGGTCGAGTCCGTGAACCTGGCGCAGATGATGACCTGGCCCGCCCCGAGCGCCGGCTCGATGATCTCGCTCACGAGCTGGGCCCGGGCCGCGTTGAACAGCAGCGCGTCGGCCCGAGGCTCCACCCGACCGGCGTTCTCGAGAAGCAGCGCCCGGAGGCGCTCCCCGAGGCGGGTGCCGCCGGGCTCCCGGGTCAGGACGACGCCGAACCCGCGCGCCACGAGCGACGTCGCGAGCCGCTGCCCGAGGACGGTCTTGCCGGCGCCCTCGGGACCCTCGAGCGTGATCAGCCGACCCCGTGTGGCCTGGGCCTCCACCCGCCGAGTGTAGTCGGCCACCCACGGCCACTCCTGCTAGGCTCGGACGCCCGATGCCCACCGATTCCAACATCCGTGATCTGACCGATCGCGCCCTCAACACGGCCCAGGCGCTGGGTGCGAGCTACGCCGACACGCGGGTCGTCCGGCGTCGCGAGGAGTCGATCGCAATCAAGACCGGCCGGGTCGAGGGCGTGGCCCTCGGCGAGACCGAGGGCTTCGGGGTTCGGGTCCTCGTCGACGGGGCCTGGGGCTTTGCCTCCTCGCATGAGCTCGCGCTCGATGAAGCCGATCGAGTCGCCGCGCTCGCCGTCCGGATCGCGAAGGCGTCCGCGACGGCGCTCCGACGGCCCGTGGTCCTCGACGATCGACCACCGGCCACCGGCACCTACGAGACGCCCGTCGAGGAGGATCCCTTCCGGATCCCGCTCGAGGCCAAGATCAGCGACCTCCTCGAGGCGGACCGCCGGGCGAGCCGGGTCCAGGGCATCGCCTTCACCGAGTCGATGTACGCGGCCCAGCGCGAGTGGAAGACCTTCGCCGCGACCGACGGCAGCTTCACCGAGCAGACGATCACCCACGTGGGCGCGGCGGTCGAGGCGAACGCGATCGAGGGCGACGAGCACCAGCGCCGGAGCTATCCCGACGCCGGCGGCGGCTACCGGGCCGCGGGCTACGAGTTCGTCCGGAGCCTGGACCTCGCGAACACGGCCGAGGCCTACGCCGAGGAGGCGGTCGCGCTGCTGTCCGCGCCGCAGCTCCCGCCGGGCCGCCGGACGATCATCCTCGACCCCTCGCAGCTGTACCTCCAGATCCACGAGAGCTGCGGCCACCCGACGGAGCTCGACCGGGTCTTCCTGACCGAGGCCTCGTACGCCGGCACGAGCTTCCTGACGGTCGACAAGCTCGAGTCGGGCTTCCGCTACGGATCGGACCTCATCACGATCGTCGCCGACGCGACCCAGCCGGGTGGCCTCGGAACATTCGGCTGGGACGACGAGGGCGTCGCGGCCCAGGCGGTGCCGCTGATCCAGAACGGCATCCTCTCCGGCTACCTGTCGAGCCGCGAGACCGCACCGCGGATCGGCCGGAAGTCCGGTGGCGCGATGCGCGCCGACGGCTGGAACCGCATCCCGCTCATCCGGATGACGAACGTCAGCCTCATGCCCGTCCCGGGCAAGAGCCTCGACGACATCGTGGCGGACACGGACGACGGCCTCTACCTCGCGAGCAACCGCAGCTGGTCCATCGACGATCGGCGGCTGAACTTCCAGTTCGCGACCGAGGTTGCCTACGAGATCAAGGGCGGCAAGAAGGGCAAGCTCTACAAGAACCCGACCTACACGGGCATCACGTACGAGTTCTGGCGGTCGTGCGACGCGGTCGGCGACCAGTCGAGCTGGGTGATGCTCGGCACGCCGAACTGCGGAAAGGGCGAGCCGGGCCAGGTCGGGCACGTCGGACACGGCGTGTCCGGAGCCCGGTTCACGAACGTCCAGGTCGGCGTCGGGAAGTGGTGAGCCGATGACCCATCACGTGGCGAGCGAGCGGCGGACCGACCCGGCCGAGCAGGCGGCCGAAGCGCTCGAGCTCGCCCAGACCGTGCTGGACCGGGCCATGCGCGTCGGCGCCACGGAGGCCGAGGTCCTCGTCATGGTCGACGACTCGGCCCTGACCCGGTTCGCCAACAACGAGATCCACCAGAACGTGGCGGAGTCGAGCCGGACGGTGAACCTCCGCTTCGTGGCCGGCAAGCGGATCGCCGTGATGTCCTCTGGTCGAACCGACGTCGAGGGCATCCGGTCCCTCGTGAATCGCGCCTCCGCGGTCGTCCGGACCTGCGAGGAGCTGGACGACTGGGGCGGGCTGCCCAAGCCGGCGGACGGCGCGGATCGCGTCCCCGAGATCACCGCCTGGTCGGACGCGACCGCCGCGTCGACCCCGGAGGAGCGTGCCGAGGCCGCACGCGCGGTCATCGCCGCGGCGGACGAGCAGGGCCTCAACGCCTACGGCTCGTTCTCGGTCCAGGCCGAGGGCGTGGCGGTCGCCAACTCCGCCGGCATCCGGGTCTCGCAGAGCCGCACCAGCTCGCAGCTCCTGACGGTCCACATGTCGCCGGACGGCGGCAACGGCTACGCCGAGGCCGCGGCCATGGACGCCTCGACCATCGATGCCGCCGCGATCGGGCGGGAAGCGGCCGAGAAGGCCCGGGCCAGCGATCACGCGGTCAGCCTGGAGCCCGGCGACTACCCGGTGGTCCTCGAGGAATATGCCGTCACGGACATCACCGACTATCTCGGCTTCCTCGGGTTCTCGGCCACCGCCGTCCAGGAGGGCCGATCGTTCGTCGAGCCCGGTCGCAAGGTCGGCTCGGACCTCGTCTCGATCGTCGACGACGGCGGGGATCCCGCCGGCCTGCCGATGGCCTTCGACTACGAGGGCGTCCGAAAGCAGCGCGTCACGCTTCTCGACCAGGGGGTCTGCCGGGACGTGGTCTACGACGCCCAGACCGCGGCCCGGGCCGGGCGGACATCCACGGGTCACGGCCTGCCCGCCCCGAACCCGTACGGCCCATTCCCGATCAATAACGTCATGGCCGCGGGCTCGAGCAGCCGCGAGGAGCTGATCGGCGGCCTGGACCGCGGCCTCCTCGTGACGCGATTCCACTACACGAACACCGTCCACCCCAAGCTCGCGATCGTGACCGGGATGACCCGCGACGGGACGTTCCTCGTCGAGGGCGGCAGGATCGTCGGGCCGGTCCGGAACCTCCGATTCACGCAGTCGTACCTCGACGCGATCGCCGGGGTGTCCGCGGTCTCGTCGACGCGCAAGACGCTCAAGGGCGCCCTCGGGAGCACGGTCGTACCGGCGCTCCGGATCGACGCCTGGACCTTCACCGGCGCCACCGAGCACTGAACTCCGGCGTGACCGCCGTCGAGGGGCCGTGGGTCTGCGGCAACTGCCGCTCGATCAACCGCGAATCGGCCGATCGCTGCTACTCGTGCCGGATGCCCCGCGGCGGCGTCGCGTTCGATCCCACCGCCCGCGAGCCCTCCGGCCGCCGGATCACCGCCGAGACGCCCGCCGCCGACCAGGCCGCGACCGCCCGGAGCCTCGGGGCGGCCTACCGCGACAGCTCGATGCTGGCCGCCGTCGCCCAGATCGCCGTGCTCCTGGTGACCGCGGTCTCGCTCGCGGACGTGGTCCTCGTCGTGTCGGTCGCCAATGAGGTCTCGGGCCTGCTGGCCGATCCCAGCATCGACCCGAGCGGGGCCCTGGACCAGGTCGCGGCGATCGGGCTCCTCCAGTACATCGAGCTCGGGGTCTGGCTCCTCGGCCTCGCCGCCTGGGGCGCCTGGCTCGCCCGCGTGGTCTCGAACGTGCCGGCGCTCGGTGGCGGCTGGCCGCACGAGACGCCCCGGTTCGCCTTCATCTCGACGCTCATCCCGGGCGGCAACCTGTACTGGACGACGAGCACGATGCGCGAGGCGATCAAGCTCCTGTCGCCCGGCGGCCAGGCCGGCCTGGGGCTGATCACCGCCTGGTGGCTGACCGTCACGCCGGCCGCCATCCTCCTGCTCAACGTCGGCCCGATCCGCTACATCCGACGAATCGTCGAGGCCGTCGTCGAGACCGTCATCCTGCTGCTGGCCGGGCCCTCCGGGGTCCTGACCGAGGCCATCGTCGTGGAGATCATCGGCGGCCTGTTCCTGCTCGCGGCCGCAGCCCTGGCGATCGGCCTGGTCCAGCGGGTCGAGAGCCTCCAGGCCGAGCGGCTCGCGACGCTCGGGCCGGCGGCGGCCGGGTCAGGAGCCCGGAGCTAGGACACGCTCAGCGCCAGGCGCTCAGCGCCAGGCGCTCCGCGCCGGATCCGGGTAGAGGCGGACCCGGCGGTAGGGCTCCCGGCCGCGGGAGCGCGAGACGAGGTTGGCCCGCTCCGCCATCTGGTGCTGGAGCCTCCGGATGTAGGCGTTCTGGGGCGACAGCTCGACGGCCTCGGACCGCTGCAGGACCACCCCGATGGCCTCCTCGGTCTCGCGGAGGGCCGCATCGCGCGGATCGATCTCGAGGGCGAAGATCGAGGTCAGGGACGATTCCATCTGGGGCACGCTGTTGGCCTTGAGGACGTAGATCGGGAGGGCCCGTTCCTCGGCCTCCCGGATCATCGGCGTCTTCTGCTTGTACTCGTTCCGGATCGTCATGACGACGTCGGCCTCGTCGACGTCATGGGCCACGATCACGGGCAGCTGCAGCTCGCGGACCGCCTGCTCGAGCCGCTTCCGGCTGATGCCCTGGGGCAGCACGCGCAGGGTCGGCAGCGACGACGGGTCCGGCAGGATCACGGTCTCGCCACCCTCACCACCGTCGCCCGCCGACGCAGCCCGGATCGCCTGGTCCAGGTCGTCGTCTCGGGCCTCGAGGTCCTCCGCGTTGACCGGTCCCGTGCCCTCGTCCGCCTTCAGCGCATCGATCGCCCGGGACGCCGAGTCCCGCCAATCCCGCTGACGCGACAGCTCGCGGACCTCGCGCGCCCGTGGCTCGGGCGCCGGGATGCTGCCGCGCTCGAGCGGACCGCGGTCCGCGATCTCGCCGGCGACGAATGGATCGTCGGAACCCGATCCCGCGGGACTTCGAGCCGTGCCGACTCCTGGGCCGCCAGATCCGCCTGAGCCCCCGGCGCCGCCTCGGCCGCCCTCGCCCGCTCCGGCTGCGCTGCCGCTCGGGCCACCGGCGCCACCGACCGCGGCCGGGCCACCCGCCGAAGCGCTACCGCTCCGACTCGGCCGCCACGATCCCGAGGCGCCGGGCCGGAACCCCGGCCTCGTGCCGCCGCGCTCCCCGGCCCCGGACCCGCCGCCGAGCGGGCTCCGGT
>DASUHU010000083.1:0-6591 GCA_036273395.1 Candidatus Limnocylindrales bacterium | reverse complement strand
GGTTCGGTCCGCTCGCCAAACGGTCGCCAAGTCGATCCGGGAGGCCAAGGCCGAAGGCAGCCGCACTGCCTTTCTCTGCCACAGCCACCACGACAAGACCCTCGTCCAGGGACTCGAGGTCCTCTTTCAAGATACCGGCTGGAATGTCTACATCGACTGGCAGGATCCCCTCATGCCGTCGGCACCCACAGTGGACACGGCACGACGCATCCGCGACAAAGTCGCTCAGGCCGACTTCTTCGTCGTCCTCGCAACCGCAAACGCCCTGCAGTCGCGCTGGTGCCCATGGGAGATTGGGATAGCCGACGGGCTAAAGCCTCACGACTCAATCCTGATCATCCCGACCACCTCCGGCGGAGTCACGACCGGCAACGAGTACATCGAGCTATATCGCAGCATCGACTTTTCCACCGGAGGCTGGCTCGGAGTGTGGCCACCCGGCCAGACATCCGGCGGTCAGCGACTGTCGGATATCTAGGCAGCGCAGACATAACTTACCTTATCGGAAGTTAGGCTAGCAGCCGGGGCGTCAGGCGGCCAGCACGTCCACCTCGTAGGCAGCGAATGCCGCGTCGCGGGTCACGATCGTGGCATCGAGCCGTTGGGCTTGCGCGACGAGAATCCGATGGAATGGGTCGCGATGGTGCAACGGCAGGGCGGCCGCTGCCACGGCATCCACGCCGGTGATCGGCACGACGGACATGCCCTCCCGCTCGACGACGTCGATCAGCTCCTCGGGAGGTCGAAGTTTGCCGCTGGCTCGCTTGATCTCGAGCTCCCAGATCGACGCCACGGAGATGACGACGTCGTTCGCGGGCTGCCGGATCGCTGCATCGGCGTCCCGCGCCAGGCCAGGGTCATCCGTGAGCCACCACAGGAGCGCGTGGGCGTCGAGGAGCAGGATCACCGGTAGAAGTCCTCGGCGACCTCGGCGTTGACCTCCGGCGAGTCCCAGTCCGGAGCAAGCCACAACTGGCCCTCCCAGGCGCCTGGTCGACGCGGCTCGCGGCGGGCCACGTACGGCACGAGCCTGGCAACGGGTCGACCGGCCCGTGCCAACACGATCTCCTCTCCTGCCTCGACGCGCTCGACGAGGCGCGACAGATGGGTCTTGGCGTCGTGGATGTTGACCTGGTCCATGCTGACCAGCCTAGGGACTTAGTCCGACTTAGTCAACCGCGCTGTCCAACCCGCCGGCGCCCGGCGCGCCACGGCCTCGATGATCGCCTCGTTCGTGGGAAACCCGCCATCGCGGACCATCGAGTGCACGAGGCGCCCGTCGACCGACACCTCGAACGTGCCCTCGAGCCAGGGCACGATCTCGATGGCCGCGAGGTCCGGCCCGAAACGGCGCATCAGCGCCCCGGCCAGCTCGAGCGTCTGGGGCTCGTAGCCGCACTCGGCGCAGTACACGATCCGGACGCGGGCGCTCATCGCGCGTGCGGAACGCGCTCACCGACCTGCGGGGCGCGGGCGATGACGTCCCGGATCGACAGGACGACCTGGCGGTTGGCCCACTCGACGCTCGCGGCCCGCCTCGCCTGGATCCCGGCCATCAGGCGGGTTCGCACCGCCTCGTCGAGCTCGCTCGCCGGCGCGTCGGGCGAGCCGAAGGCCGGGTCGCTCGCGTAGACCTCGCGTCGATCGGCCTCACGTCGCTCGGTGACCGCCGCCGGGCGCTCGATGAAGACCCCGACCTCGCGCCAGGCCTCGTCGAAGAAGGCGAACACCGGCAGCGATTCGAACCGTCCGCGGTTGAGGTACGCGGTCGCGAGGTCCGGCACCTCGGCCTTGATGAAGCATCGAACCTGGAGGATCGGGTCGGTCTCGCGGGCGAGCACGGCCAGGACCGGGAGGTTGGCAATGACGTCGCCGCACCAGTCCTCGACCAGGGCGACGCAGGACAGCGGCCGCAGCGACCCGAAGTACTCGATGTCCCGGGGCTCGATCCGGACGGCCGCCTCGGCCGCCTCGAGGCGTTCCCGGTTCTGGGTCATCGACGCCTTGAAGGCGTCGTACGTCATGCCGCTGCCGAAGCGCGTCGCGTCCACGATCGATCCCGTCCTCCTGCCGTTCGCCAGGCGCTCGATGGCGTGACCGTGACGGTAGCGCAGGATCCGAATCCTCAGGCCGGCAGCTCGAGCTCGAGCAGCGTCTCGACCACGAGGGCGGCGCCCGCACCGCGCAGGATCGTCGCGTCGACCGCGGACCCCGCGGTCACCCCGATCGGGATCATGCCGGCCGCGATCGCGCCGGCGATGTCCCAGGTCGAGTCACCGACATACCAGCACCGCTCCGGTGCGATGCCCAGCTGCTTCGCCCCGAGCAGGAGCAGGTCCGGCTCGGGCTTGGCGTGCTCGACGTGGCTGCCGTCGACGATCGTCGGCTGTCCCGGGAGCTCGAGCGCGGCGACCGAGCCCTTGACCTGGCCGGCCAGGCTCGAGGTCGCGATCGCCCAGGCGATCCCCCGCTCCCCCATCGCCTCGACGAGCTCCCGCACACCCGGCAGGGGCCGGGGATTCGTGTTGAGCGTCTCGTAGATCTCGCCGCAGCGCTGGTCGATCCGCTCGGCCTCACCCGGCTCGACCGTCCGGCCAGCCAGCGCGGCCACCTCCCGCACGAGCCGCTTGCCGTCCACGCCGATCAGCGTCGCGAGATGTCCCCGATCGGCCGGCAGCCTGACCTCCTCGAAGACCCGGGCCCAGGCCTCGATCCGGGTCTGGACGGTGTCCACGAGCGTGCCGTCCAGGTCGAACAGGACCGCCCCAGGCTTCGGGAGGCAGACGGTGTCGGGCATCGATCCGACGATACCGGCCGAGCCATGCTTAAGCAGGCACTTGACTATTCGTCACGCGGCGTCGATAGTTAGGTACGTGCTTAACCAACCGACCGACATCGACCGACTGCTGCATGCGCTCGGGGACCCGACGCGGCGCCGGATCGTCGAGCAGCTCGGGTCGGGACCGGCGAGCGTGACGGCGATCGCCACGCCCTTGCCGATGTCCCTGCCCGCGGTCGTCCAGCACCTCCAGGTCCTGGAGCGGGCCGGGCTCGTCTCGACCCGGAAGGTCGGTCGCGTCCGGACCTGCCGCCTCGAGGCCGAGCGGCTGGACACGGTCGAGGCATGGATCAGCGCGAGGCGCCAGGCCTGGGAGCGGCGCCTCGATCGACTCGGCGAGGTGCTCGCCGATCCCCCACCGGACTCCCGGCCGGAGCCACAGCCCGAGGAGCCATCATGATCTCCGACCATCCCGTCACGCACGGCTCGTTCACGATCCAGCGGACCTACCCCGTGAGCCCGTCGGAGCTCTTCGAGGTCTGGGCTCAGACGGACGCGAAGGACGCCTGGTTCGCCTCGATGCAGGACTTCCTCGCGACGAAGGACTCGTACTCGCTCGACTTCCGGGTCGGCGGGACCGAGATCCTCGAGGGCCGGCTCGCGAGCGGCAAGCACTTCCGCTACGAGGGCATCCACCAGGACATCGTCCCGAACGAGCGGATCATCCAGTCCTACGACGTCCTGATCGACGGCCGGCGGATCTCGGTCTCGCTCCTGACCGTCCAGATCGATCCGGCCGACGGCGGTGCCACGCTCGTCATCACCGAGCAGGGCGCGTTCCTGGACGGCCTCGATGACAACGCCGAGCGTGAGCTCGGTGCCCGATCGAACCTCGACTCGATCGAGCAGTACTTCGCGAGTCGCGGGGCCGCGCTCTCGGCCTGATCGGCCGCACGCGCTGGCTGTCGCCCGCGGCATGCCGGACACAACGAAACGCCCGAAGGAACCGCCGGCTCACCGAGCGTTCCACCGAACCTGACGCAAGCGCCTGGCTCGGCTGGTCGATGCGAGCACCGACCGGGTTCGCTCCTGGTGGTCCAGGGCCCCTCCGGGCAAACCGAAGAATACGGCCCGGCCGGCGACCCTGGGAAGCGGCTTATCCACGAGATTCCGGCTTCCTCATGCCGATCCGGGCCTCGTTCCCACAGGCGTTCCACGAGGCCGTGCACATTCGCCAAACGCGCATCGGCTCCGCTGTGGTAGGCGGCGGCGGAGTCGCCCGCGCCGGCGCATGGGAAAGCTCCTGCCGGACCGAGGGGCCACTGGAGCTCGACCACGTCGCTGCAGGCGCAGCGGCGAGGGAGCAGCGTCAGCGGCGGGAATCAAAACGCCCAGAGGAACCGCCGCTCCCGCTCCGATCCATCGTCCGAGATGCAAGCACCTCGTCCGACTCGCCATGCAAGCACGGCCGGATCGGTAGGTTTTCGTGGCCCCTCTGGGCAAGACGAAATGTACCGGCCGGACCCCACCCGGCGGAAGCCCACTTATCCACGACTTTCACGGCCTCGGCGCCCTTTTCGCGCTGGCCGTCCACAGCCCGTCCACGAACCGGGACCGCCCCACGCTCAGGGACGGTCGGGCGAGGCGGATCCCGGCTCCTCGGCATCGAGCGGCCAGCGCCGCCCCGGCCCGGCCATCGGCAGGCCGTCCGGATCGACGTGGACCTCCATCGGCTCGCGCCCGGCGCGGATCAGGCGCCAGACGCCGGCGTCGATCCGCTGCGCGGAGACGGTCTCGAGGCCGACGAGGATGTCGCCGTCCCCGCCCGGCTCGGGCAGCTCGACCCGGATGACATCGACCGACACTCGATCCCCGACGGGGACGACCGGCTCCATCGACCAGGCGAGGGCCGCCGCCGACAGCCCCGAGCCGTCGACGAGCAACCGGGTGCCGGGCATCGCTCGCTCGATGGCGATCGGGCGCACGCCACGTCGGCCGACGGCGTTGCCGTAGACGCCGTGCGGCTCGGGATGGAGCGTCAGGAGCCCGAGACCGGTCGCGGCCTCGAGCCGGCTCGGCAGCCGATCGGGGCCCGTCTCGATGGTCAGCGACCGCGCGAGTGCCGGCGCCACGCCGTCGAGCGTGGCCTCGCGCCAGCGCCGCCCCCGCGCGCCCTCGGCCACGCTCCAGAGCACCAGCCGGCCGCCCGCATCGCGCGCTCGCCCCGCAGCGCGCACCGGCCGTGCCGCCATCGACCGGTGCTCAGGACCGGGTGGAGGCGAGGCCCTCGGGATCGGCCGCCGCGCCGTCATCGGTCGGTGTCGCCTCGCCGGCCCTCCCCTGCCCCGCCGCGGCTCGCAGCTCGCCCGCGAGCGCCGGCGCGACGTGACCTCGGACCCGGACGTCGCGCTCGCCGTAGTCGAGCTCCACCGTACCCCGCTCGCGGACCCGGGCGAGCAGCTCGCCGGCCACGTATGGCACCCGGACGTCGATCTCGACCCACAGCGAGGCGAGCAACGCGGCGAGCTCGACCCGGAGCGTGTCGAGCCCGAAGCCCGTCAGGGCCGAGACGAAGACCTGCCCGCGGATCGCCGGCGCGGGCCGGTCCGCGTCCAGGGCGGCGGGCTCGAGCAGGTCGATCTTGTTGAACACGGCGAGCCGCGGCTTGTCGCCCGCGCCGAGCTCGTCGAGGACCTGCTGGACCGTCGCTCGATGTTCGTCGCGGTGCGGATCCGATGCGTCCACCACCTCGACGAGGACATCGGCCCGGTTGACCTCCTCGAGGGTCGCCCGGAAGGCGTCGACGAGCTGGTGCGGGAGCTTGTGGATGAACCCGACGGTGTCGGTCAGGATCGCGACCTGGCCATCGCCCAGGCGGACCTGGCGCGAGGTCGGATCGAGCGTCGCGAACAGCTTGTTCTCGGCGCGCGTGACCTCGCTCCCGACGAGCGCGTTGAGGAGCGTCGACTTGCCGGAGTTCGTGTAGCCCACGATGCCGACGGTCGAGTACAGGCGTCGGTCGCGGCCGCGGGCCGCCGTCGCGCGGGCGCGGCGGACCTCCTCGACCCGGTCCTTCATCTTCTTGATCCGCTCGCGGATCACGCGCCGGTCGGTCTCGAGCTGGGTCTCGCCGGGGCCCCGCGTCCCGATGCCGCCGCCGGTCCGCGAGAGGTGCGTCCAGAGCCGGGTCAGGCGCGGGAGCTGGTACTCCAGCTGGGCGAGCTCCACCTGGAGCCGGCCCTCGTGGGTCCGGGCGTGCTGGGCGAAGATGTCGAGGATCAGCCGGCTCCGGTCGATGACCTTGGCGTTGAGGAGGCTCTCGAGGCTCTTCTGCTGGACCGGGCTCAGCTCGTCGTCCGCGACGAGGAGGTCGAAGCCGGTCTCCGACTTCGCCGCCACGAGCTGCTCGGCCTTGCCCTTGCCGACGTACCAGTTCGGGTCGACATGGCGGCGGTTCTGCCACTCGGCGCCGACGACGTCGGCGCCGGCGGTCGTGGCCAGGTTCGCGAGCTCGGCGAGCGAGTCTTCGGCGGTCCAGCCATCGGCCGTGCCGGTATCCACGGCCACGAGGAACGCCTTCTCGATCGGCGTCTCGAGCTCGATGAGCCCGTCCCGCGATCGGCCGTTCGATCGGTTCGACATCCCGGGCAGTCTACCGAGGCTCGCCGTCCGGGCCGTCCGCGGCGCTCGGCGTCGCCGGACGACTCGGTGTCGCCCGCCCGGGCTGCCAGGTCGCCTCGAGCCCGTGGAGCGCGCCGATGTGCCGGACCTCCCGCTCGACCGCGGCGGTGACGGCAGGCCCGAACGGCTCG
>DASUHU010000082.1:0-2048 GCA_036273395.1 Candidatus Limnocylindrales bacterium | reverse complement strand
CGCGGCCCGTTCCGCCGGTCGTCCTCGACCCGAAGCGCCAGACCGAGCTGATCCTCGAGTCGCCGTATGTCCGGATGTACGAGGTCGAGCGACCCGACGGCTCAACGTTCCCGCTCCTCTCGGGCCGGATCCTCGGCGGCGGCTCCTCGGTCAACAACCTCGCGGCGGTGCGGCCGCTCGCCGCCGACTTCGAGGCCTGGACCGCGTTCGGCGGCGAGGCCTGGTCGTACGAGGCCCTGCTGCCGCTCATGCGCTCGATCGAATCGGATCCGGATTTCGCCGGCAGCCCGATCCACGGGACCGATGGCCCGCTCCACCTCGAGCGTCCGTTCCGGTTCGACGCGCCGATGGACCCGCCCCTGAAGGCCCTGATCGAGGCGGCGAACTCGCTTGGGCTCCCGCCGTGCGAGGACATGAACGGTCCCAACCCGTATGGGATCTGCTCGTCGCCGTACAACTCGCTGGCGGGTCGCCGCCTGTCCACGGCCATCGCCTGGCTCGAGCCGGCGCGGTCGAGGCCAAACCTGCGGGTCCGGGCCGACACGACCGTCACGCGGCTCCGGTTCGACGGCGCGGGTTCGGCGGTGACCGGCGTCGAGCTCGCCGCCCCGGACGGGTCGATGTCCGTCGAGGCGGGCACGGTGGTGCTGAGCGCCGGCGTCTACCACTCGCCCCAGGTCCTCCAGCTGTCCGGGGTCGGGCCCGCAGCGGAGCTCGAACGGCTCGGCATCCCGATCGTCCGGGACCTGCCCGGGGTCGGCGCCAACTACCAGGACCACGCGGTCGCCTACCTGACCTACGAAGGCACCCGGGAGCTCCGCGAGGACTACGTGATCCCCAAGGTCCGGCTGATGGCCCGGAGCGCACCCGAGCGGCCCGTTCCCGACCTCCACATCTTCATGCGCCCGAGCATCCGGATGGAGGGTGTCGCGCCGCTCCTGCCGGTCTCGATCCACCTCCTCGAGCAGCGCTCCCGCGGCCGCGTCCGGATCGTGTCGACGGATCCGGAGGAGCTGCCGATCGTCGATGCGGCGCTCCTCGTCGACCCCGGTGACGTCCGGGCGATGCTCGACGGGATGGCCCTCGCCGATCGCCTCGTCCGCCAGGCGCCGCTCGACGAGTTCTACGGCCCGCTCCTGACCCCAGCCCCCGGCACGAACTGGGAGGTCTACGTCACCTCAACCTACGAGACCTACCACCATGGGGTCGGGACGTGCCGCATCGGGCCGCGGGACGACCCCGACGCCGTCGTCGACCCGACCCTCCGCGTCGACGGCATCCCGAATCTGCTCGTGGCTGACGCGTCGGTGCTGCCGGTGATCCCCCACGGCAACACGAACCTCGCGGCGATCCTCGTCGGCGAGGTCGCGGCCCGGGAGGTCAGCGCGACGGGAACGCGCCTGGCCGTCTGACACCGGGCCGCGATCAGGCGCCGCCGACCGCGTCCTCGAGTCGGTCCAGGAACCTCGGGTCGGCCTCGACCGGACGGAGGATCAGCTCGTCGAACCCGATGCCGCCGAGCTCGGCGATCCGTTGGCGGACCGCCGTCGGCGTCCTCGGGATCGCCCGAAGCCGACGCTCGGCGAGCGCGGGCTCGTATCCGTAGTAGTCCGCGATGTAGCGCGCCGCCGCGGCATCGGCATCCGGTCCCAGCGAGACGTACGTCCCGCCGACGAACCGGGGCCGACCGGTCCGACCGGCCGCGGTCCAGGCCGCCAGCACCGCCTGCCACATGCGCTCGATCCGATCCGGCGCCGCACCCCCGGGCGCCACGTATCCATCCCCCCAGCTCGCGACTCGCCTCGCGGTCGCCCTGACGTAGCCCCCGATCAGCAGCTCGGGTCCACCGAGCCGGGCCGCCGGGACCCCGATCCGGACGCTGGAGGGGCCCGCGGCCCAGAGGCGCCGCAGCTCCGCCAGCTGCCGGTCGAATGTCGTGCCACGGTCGTCGAAGGAAGCTCCGACCGCGGCGTAGTCATCCTCGCGGGCTCCCACCCCGAGGCCGAGGGTCAGGCGGCCACCGGAGATCGCGTCGATCGACGCCGCCT
>DASUHU010000081.1:0-8593 GCA_036273395.1 Candidatus Limnocylindrales bacterium | reverse complement strand
GGCAGCAGGTCGCCGCCGTCGAAGTCGCTGCCGATCCCCACATGCTCGGGGCCCATCACCGACACGAGGTGATCGATGTGGTCGGCCACCTGGCCGATCGTGGTCGGTGGCGGCGGGTTGGCCGCGAGCCACTGCTTCCGGACCGCCCGAGCGGCGTCCTCGGAACCGTCCGGGTGATCGCGCTTCCAGGCATCCTCGATCGCCTCGCCCGGGAGGGTGTGCTGGCGGACCGCCTCGGACACGAACTGGCCGAGGAAGACGGCCATCACCACGCCGCCATTCGCGGGAACCCGCGCGAGGATGTCGTCCGGGACATTCCGCGTATGCGCATTGATCGCTCGCGCACCCGAGTGCGAGAACACGACCGGCGCCTCGGCGACCTCGAGGGCCGCGGCCATCGTCGTGGCGGCGACGTGGCTCAGGTCGACCAGCATCCCGAGTCGATTCATCTCGCGCACGACCTCGCGCCCGAAGGCCGTGAGCCCACCGTGCTGCGGCTCGTCGGTGGCCGAGTCGGCCCAGCGGGTCGTCTTCCAGTGGGTCAGGGTCATGTAGCGAATCCCGCGGGCGAAGAACGTGCGGAGGATCGGCAGCGAGCTGGCGATCATCGCGCCGCCCTCGAGCCCCATCAGGCAGGCGATCCGGCCGCTCCCGAACACCGCCTCGACCTCGTCGGCCGTCGTCGCCTGGCCGAACACGTCCGGGTAGCGCTCCGCGAACCCGCGGGCGATGTCGAGCTGCTCGAGGGCCATCGGCAGGGCTCGCTCCTCCGGGAGCTCGGCCGGCACCCAGACCGACCAGAACTGCCCGCCGACCCGCCCCGCCCGCAGCCGCGGGATGTCCGTATCGAGTCCCGCCACCCGCTCGCGCAGGTCGACCGACGAGACCGCGATGCTGCCCACCCGCTCGCGGAGCGCGATCGCCAGGTCGTTGTGGCCGTCGATCAGGGGCGTCTGCGAAAGGAGCTCGAGGGCGTGCTCAAGGACGTGCTCAAGGGCGTGTTCCAGGTCGTTGGTCGGCATGACGCCGAGTGTGGCAGGGTCGGTGCGGCCGAGGTCAGGGAGTACCGTGCGCGTCATGGATGAGGAAGACGTCCGATCGAGCGCCCAGGCCATGGCCGATGCCCTCGTTGCCGGCGACGTCGACGCGGTGATCGCGTACCTGACCGAGGAGCTGAGGCGCAATCTCGGCGAAGTGGTCGCGCTCCTGCCGCTGCCGGCAACCGAATCGACGGTTCAGTCGATCGAGCGAGGGTCCGCGGCGTTCATCGTGGTCCTGCGCGTGCTCGGCGAAACGTCGGAGGTCGAGCTGCAGACCCGCTGGAAGGATCGCAACGGAGCGCCGCGCATCGTCGAGATCAGCCATCTCAGCCGAACCGGGCGGGATGTGGGAACCGAGGAAGGGAGCGCCGTCGAAGGCGAACCGCCCGGCGAGGACTGAGCCCGGGACTACTTCCGGGCCCGGTAGGCGAGCAGGACGACCCCCGTCCCGATTCGCCGCTCCTCGACGAGATCCAGCCGCAGCGGCGCGGCAAGCCGTGGCCAGAACGGCAGGCCCGCGCCGAGCACGGCCGGGTGCGTGACGAGGCGGTACTCGTCAACGAGGTTCCGCTCCACGAACGGCGCAGCCAGGGTCGGTCCGGCGACGCTGATCTCGTCATCGGGGCCGAGGCTCGCGGCCACGCGGTCGAGCTCGCCGATGGGATCGTCCCGCACCAGCCGAGCGCCCCAGCCGACGGAGTCGAGCGTCCGCGAGAACACGACTCTCGGCGTGTCGAGCCAGGCCCGGGCGAACTCGAGCTCCACCCCGTTCGAGCTCGGGTCGGACACGGCGTTCGGCCAGTACGGCGTCATCGTCTCCCAGAGCTTCCGCCCATAGAAGTCGACCGCGGTCCGGCGCTGCTGCTCGTTGAACCACGAGTGGATCTCTTCGTCGACCGTCGCCCAGGCGGGGCTGCCCGAGGCGTCGGCGACGAAGCCATCGAGCGAGACGTTCATGCAGTAGATCAGCCTGGCCATGTCGTCTCCGGGCAGCCTCCAGCGTTCGTCCCGACTATGCGCCTTCGCGTCTGACTCGGTCCCAGACCTCGCCGAGGTTCAGCGCCGCGATCCAGCGTTCGAGATAGGCGTCGTCGAGCGTGCCACGGTTCGCCTCCAGCATCCCCTCGACGTCGCGCAGCTGGCGCTCGCTGCCGGTCGCAGCGGCCCACTCGAGCTTCGCGACGATCATGTCCTCGACGGTCGCGATGGAGCCCGGCGTGCCCAGCAGATCGACCGCCACGCGCCGATCGAATTCCGACCTCGAAAAGGGCCGGTCCTTCCGGACGATGAAGTCGACCTTCGAGCCGTCCTGGCCGATCGCGTTGAACTGACCGCGCTCGTCCAGGGCCGTCGTGGCCGCCGCGTCGTCCACGTAGAAGCCGGCATCGTGCAGGCCTGCGACGAGTCGATCGAGCGATGCTCGGTCGGGGTCGATGACGAGGTCCAGGTCGAGCGTCGACCGCGGCTCGCCGTAGTAGGAGCTCGCCTGGGATCCGGTCACCATGAACGGGACGCCCGCGCCGTTCGCGAGGCGCAGTGTCGTCCGCAGGAGGTCGCCGGCGGTCAACCCCGGGATGGCCGCTCGGAGCGGTTGGCCGCGCGCTCCACGATGGCGCGGACCTCCGCCTGCACCTGCGACTCCGAGAGCGTGGGGGAGCGGCGCCGGACACCCTCTTCTGCGAGCGCCCGCACCTCGTCACTCAGGCGATGGGCGGTCGCGAGTCGCTCGTTCGGCGAGCGCCGCCGAAGGGCGTCTCGCTGCCGATCGAGCGCGTCGGGCGACGTGTCGCGCGGCCTGTCCACGGACCGCACTCTACCGCCGTCGTGGCCCCGGCGGACGAGGACCTACGCGCGGAGCTGCCTCCAGGTCCCCTCGGAGATGACATCGACCGAACCGTCGACGACCCGAATGGCGGACTCGTCGTCCATGACGTACGCCGGGTTATCGAGGCCGGCCGCCCAGCGCTCGGCCGCGGCCATCGTGTTCGTCGGGAAAACGTCGAGGTGGGGGAAGATCGAGAAGTCGACGAGCCCCAGCGTCCGATCATCGGGCGCCGACGGCCATTCGACGAAGAAGTCGCCGATGCGCGGGGTCATGACCATGCTCCCGGCACTCACGCCGACCCAGGTCGTGTCGGGCAGCGACGGAAGCAGGTCGGCCACGCCGCTTACCCGCATGTGGTGGGCGAGGTACGTCGCGTCGCCGCCGTCCACGAGGAGGGCGTCGACCTCCCGGACCCACGGCTCCCAGCGCGAGCGCGGGATCGTCGGCAGCGCCGTCAGCTCCAGCATCCCGAGCGACTTCCACGGCAGCGAGCTCATGCCGCCCCACGGCGGCAGGCCCGTGACGAACCCCCGGACGGACTCCGGCCCCACATCGGGTGGCCCCACTGCGCGGTCGGGATGCAGAGCGCGCTCGACGCCTCGATCGGCTTGCCCAGCATCTCGACGAGCGCATCGCGGATCCTGGCGTTCGTGATACCGCCCGAGGTGAGCAGAAGCTTGGCCACCTGGACGACGACCTACACGCCGACCTGGCCGCCGATGACGCGGCTCGCGATGTACACGACGACCGGGATGAGCAGCGTCGAGAGGAACCCTCGCAGGAGGTTCGGCGGCCAGGGCCACGTCGGCAGGCGGACGATTCGATCCCGCAGGGCGGCGACACCCCCGAGCGACTCGCCCACGACCTTCGTGCCGTCGAACTGCCCGGCGTCGATCCGCCGGTACATCTCGTCGGCCAAGCGGCCGATCCGGCCCTCGACCTCGAGCAGCAGGGCTTCCTTCTCGCGGATGAGCCGCTCGTGGATGCCCCAGAGCGGCAGCACGAAGCAGGCGATCCCGACGCCGAAGGCCGCGGCGAGGACCGCGATCACGAACGGGTTCTCGGCCTGGAGCTGGCCCTGCACGGTCACCGAGTAGTAGCCGCTGATGACGTACAGGAGGCCGGTCCGGAAGGTCAGGTACGAGAACGCGTAGAGCGGCACCCGGTCGAACGGATCGATCCTCGTCGCCTCCCGATGGATCCGGGCGACCAGGCGCAGCTGGCGGAACGTGTGGACGATCGCGACCACGACCAGCGAGTAGCCCAGGACCGAGCTCGGGAGATATGCCGCCAGCAGGACGGCCGGGCTCGCGACCACGTTCCCGACGGCCGTGCCCGGCGCCGAGACATATGCCCCGATGGCCACCGCGAGGCCGAACGCGAGCGCAAGCCAGCCGTAGCCCCGGGGCGAGGTCCGGAACGCCTCGGCCCAGGCCGCGCGGCTCGAGTCCGGCCAGCCGGTGGCGGGCCAGAAGGCCGCGAGCGCCCGCTCCGAGGAGCGGTTGATGTAGGCCAGCGCCGCGAGGACGAACGGGCCGTAGAAGACGGCCGATGCGAACAGCGGCTGGATCGTCCCCACGGGAACGGCGCCGCTGGCCCACAGGACCGCGTGCGACTGGGCGAGCAGGGCCACCGCCAGCAGGGGATAGAACCACCAGCCGTGCATCGGCAGTCCGTCGGCCCATGCCAGGAACCGGCTGACCGTGGCCGGTCGGGAGGCGGTGGGGGCGTGGACGTCGCCGGCAATCGCCTCGGCAGTCATGTGCGCGGCATGCTACCCGCCGAGCGCAGTGGTTGGGCAGGGCCGCCGCTCAGCTCGGCGGGACGAACTGTCCGACCTCGATGAGATGGCCGTCGGGGTCCCGGACGTAGGCGCGAATCTCGCGCCCGTGGTCCTTCGGCTCGGTCAGGAACTGCGCGCCCTTGGCCGTCCAGTCGCGGTAGATCGCCTGGATGTCGGCGACGCGGACGTTGAGGAAGCCGCTCGAGCGATCCGGATCGGGCGGCGTCTCCAGGGTCACGGTCGGCTTGTCGTCCGTCGGGCCGCCGCCCTCGTTGAGGATCAGCCACGTGTTCGCGACCTTCATGATCACCGGGTCGCGCTCGATGAGGACCTGGCCGTCGAGGATCGACCGGTAGAACTCGCGCGATCGATCCTGGTCGGAGACGACGAGGAAGTGCGTGATCGCGAAGCCCTCGCGCGGGGCAGGAAAGTCGTCCATCGGGATTTCGGCCTCCAGCGTTCTGTTGATTCGCCTAGTCTGCGGCCGAGGGGAACATCGGGATCGGCGCCAGGCGCCGGTCCCACAGGAGGGAGAGAGATGGCCAGCCGGCTGGTGCGACGAGTTGGCTCGTCGCTGATGGTGGCGCTCGTCGTCGCAACGGCGGCCGGAATGGCCGCTCCACGGGTCGCACGGGCGGACCAGCCGCCCCCGCCAAGCTGGTCCTCTGACCTCTCCGCCAACAACGTCGTCCCGGGTCCTGGTGACCCGAGCCTCGAGGACAGCCAGGGCTTCCTCGATGCGAGCGACACGCCAGGCGAACTGTGTCCAGGTATCGATCTGCCATTCGACGCGACGTCGATCGGGATCTACCTGGGCGCCGCCGGCGAGACTGGTCCGCTCGTCGTGGACCTGTCCGCCTACCTGCCCGACTTCCAGTGCACGGAGGACGTGCCCCAGGCGGTCATCGACGACCTCGTGGCCAATCCCGGGAACTACTACGTGCAGGTCGACAGCGAGTCGTTCCCGGACGGGGCGACGCGCGGCCAGCTCGCGATCGTCCCCCCGACGATCTTCATGGATGTCCTCGCCTTCCTGTGCCCAACCGGGACCTCGTTCCCGGTGAGCGACAAGACGCTCGCCGCCAAGTGCGGCGCGCTCAGCGTGCCCGGACAGGATTTCCCGCCGACGCCCGGCTTCACGTCGGTCGAGTATGCCGGGATGTTCCCGTGGGACGTCCACGTCCAGGGTCCCGCGGGCTTCGACCAGCACCTGGCCGACGCCTCCCTCAATGCCGGCGGCTTCTGCGATCCGGCACGCCTCACGTGCTTCTACGGCGCATTGCCGTTCTCGTTCTTCAACCTCGAGCCCGGACCGACCTCCGTGGACGTCAGCGCCGTGCCGACGGGCATGAAGCTCGCATCCACGAGCGTCGAGATTGACGGTGAGTCGGGGATCCCGGTCACGACAGGTCCCGGCGGCCATGTCGCCATGGACCTGACGGGCGCCTACAACGCCACGCCAATCGTGCGGTACTACTTCACCGGCTCGGCGAAGCTGGGCTCCGTCTCCGAGGCCCCGCCAACGGTCGACCTCGCCCCGCAGGCCGTCTCAAGCAACGGAGCGATCGCCCTGGCGCTCCAATACGGCGCGACGGAGATGGGCAGTGGCGCGGTGTCCTATGCCATCCAGCTCGCGACCGACGGCGGCGCGTACAAGGCCGCCGCAACGAGCTCAAAGCCCCTGACGACGATCCGCGAGCTGCCCGGCCACAGCTACCAGTTCCGGGTGCAGGCGACGAACAGCGTCGGGGTGAAGTCGGCGTGGGCAACCGGCGACCTCCTTCGCCTCGACGCCATCCAGGACACCGATCCGAGCATCGTGTACGGCGTCAACGTGGACGGCTGGCATGTGGCCGCGACGAAGGGCGCCCTGGGTGGCACCACGTCGTGGGCCAGCGATGGATCGAGCGTCGAGCTGACGACGGACGCGACCGAGATCGGTGTGGTCATGCCGCGCGAGCCATCGGGCGGCCACGCCTCGATCCAGTTCGGCTGCTGCGACGGCTCGACGGTCGACCTGTCCGGAGGCTCGTGGCAGCCGCGGCAGGTCGTCGCGGTCCACAACTTCTTCGGACTGGGCAGCCAGACCGTCGATGTGACGTCCTGGGGCGACGGTCGTATCGACCTGGACGAGTTCATCGTCTTGCACTGATCCGGGAGATCAGCTCTCCAGCACGCGCACGCTGCCCGTCGTGCCGTCGATCTCGATGAGGGCGCCGTCGGGGATGCGCGAGGTCGCGCCGGCGACGCCGACGACCGCCGGTAGGCCGAACTCACGGGCGACGACGGCGGCGTGGGCGAGGATGCCGCCGGTGTTCGTCACGAGGCCCGCGGCGATCGCGAACACGGGCACCCAGGACGGCGTCGTCGCGGGGCAGACGATGATGTCGCCCGGGCGGATCCGATCGAGGCCGTCGAGTCCCAGGGTGACGCGGGCAGGACCTCGGGCCACGCCGGCCGATGCGCCGGTGCCGTGCAGCTCGAGGCTGGGAGCAGCCTGACCATCCGAGGCGGCGCTCGCCTCCGTGGCGGTCGCCTCCGTGGCGCTCGCCCCGCCGCCGATGACATGCGGCGCCACCATCCCTCGCTGGCGCTCGTGCTCGGCGCGCCGCGCGGCGACCTCCGCACGCATGGTCCGAGGCGCGACGAGCAGCTCGGCGACCTCGTGCCGGCTGAGGTATTCGACGTCGGCCTCGAGCTCGATCGACCCCTCGCGCACGAGCCGCCGCCCGATCCGGATCGCCAGCGTCCGCATCCGGGCCTGCGACATCCGATCGATCCAGTAGTTGTGCGTCTCGGTCAGGGGACCGATTCGGCGGGCCAGCGCCAGCACCCGCTCGAACTCCGCCAGCGCGTCCGGGTCCCGGGCCAGGCGCGACCGAACGTCCTCAGCCATCTCGTCCGACTCGGACAGGAGCCGACGGCGTCGCTCCGAGGCGGGCTCGGCAGGCTGCGCGAGCCGTTTCGCGACCTCGGCCAGCACGAGACCGGGATCGTCCGACCAGGACGGCTGCGAGAGATCCGTCCAGGCCTGGCCGAGGTGGCCGTGCTGCGAGATGAACTCCTCGACCGCAGCGACGAACGTTGCGCCGTCCTCGAGACGGCAGAGGCCGTCGAGCGTGGGCCCAGGGCTCGCGAGCAGGGCGTCCCGGACCGCCGGCGCGGCCGCCGCCAGCGCGCTGAGCCGCTCCATCCCGACCTCGACATCGTGGAGGATGTCCACCCGGCCCTGGATCAGCTTGTAGCCGGCGCCTGCGGGCGCCTCCGGTACGTGGCGCGCGTACAGGACCGCGAGGTCCTCGGTGAGCCGGAACGGGCCGCGGATGATGACCATGTGGATGCCCCAGGCCCGCCGCAGCCCGGCCCAGGCCTCGTCCCACGCGGCGGCCAGCGCCTCCGCGGGCAGCCCGTCGACATCGACCCCCCGCATCTGGTCGTAGATCGCGAGCAGCTCCGGCAGCACCCGGGCCCAGTACGCCTCCGTCTCGGCCCCGAACGCCCGGAAGGACTGGCCCATCTGCCGCTGGAGTGCCGGCACCTCGGCATCGGGAACGCCCCAGACCGGCGCGAAGTAGGCGTAGCCGTGCTGGAACGTGACCCGGATCCGCGTCGGCACATCGAAGAACTCGAAGCCGATGTCGAAGCCCGCGCCGCTGCTGTTGCGGACGAAGTCCATCGAGAGCGGCGACAACGGGAACGGCTGGTGCATCTCGTCCCGATCCCAGACGAGCTCGGCATCGGCCGGGTCCGACCAGCTGATCTCGAAGTCGGGCGATGGGGGCTCCACCCAGTCCGGTGGGTTCCCGAACATCGTCACGTTGCGGAAGGTTGGTCGAGGGCTGGTCATGTCGAGCGAAGGATGCCGAAAGCCGGCCGCGAGCGGTAGGGTGCACCGATGACCGTGATCGACTGGCTCCTCGACGCCGACCCGGCGATCCGCTGGCA
>DASUHU010000080.1:0-4568 GCA_036273395.1 Candidatus Limnocylindrales bacterium | reverse complement strand
CTCCTGGGCACTGAATCCGCGGTCGTGGGATCTCGCCGCGAGGCCACGCTGGGGACGCCTATTGTGCCCGATTCGTGCGATTTCTGCCGGACGCGCCGCCAGGAACCACCGAAAACGCTGCGAACGCGAGTCAGCGCGTGGTCGCTACCCAGCCTCCGCATCGAGCTTCGCGAGCTCCGTGAGGGGATCAAGGCGAAGCCGATGCTGCGCCGTCGTGGGTGCCTCGTGCTCGAGGCGGAGGACCAGGGCGTTGATCCGCGCGACCAGCCCGAGGAGCGCGTCCCGGTCGCGGTCCCGGGCCGGCAGGCCGCGCCGACGGACCCGGGCGACGAGGTCGTCGCGCTCCGCCTGAAGCTGCCGAATCTCCGCGTCGGTCGCGATCCAGCCCGGCGCGAAGCCGGCCTGTCGAAGGATGTGGTGCGCCAGCGCGAGCTCGGAGCCGTCGTCGTCGATCGGGATCCGCTCGCCCTGGTAGGGCAGGTTGTCGAACTGGCCATCGGCCATCGCCTCGCGGATCTGGCGGTCGATGAGGCTCTCCCAGGTCGGACCGGCCTCGCGGTGGCCTTCGCCGTCGCGCCGCTCGGAGCTCATCGCTCGCCCCGGCTCATCGCTCGCCCCGGCTCACAGGACGCGGCCGGGATTGAGGATCCCGAGCGGGTCGAGCGCGGCCTTGATCGAGCGCATGACCGCCACGGCCTCCACGCCCCGCTGGATGGGCAGCCAGCTTCGGCGCGCGACGCCGATCCCATGCTCGGCCGTGACCGTGCCGCCGAGCCGGAGTGCGGCCTCGAAGATTGCGTCGCGGACCCGCTCGGTCAGCGCGGCCGCATCGGCGTCATCCCGCTCGAAGATGAAGTTCGGGTGGAGGTTCCCGTCGCCGACGTGGCCGAACGTTGCGGTCCGGACGCCGTGCTCGGCCGACAGGCGCTCGATCTCCCGGAGCAGCGCCGGCACCGCGGCCCGCGGCACGCCGACGTCCTCCATCCGGACCATCCCGAGGCGCTCGAGGGCCCGCAGCGCCTGGCGCCGTGCCTCGCGCAGCCAGTCGGCCTCGGCCGCGTCCGCCGCTCGGACGATCGAGGTTGCGCCGGCGGCCGCGCAGGCCCGCTCGGCCCGGTCGAGATCCTCGGTCGCGCCGGCGCCGGGGGCATCGGACTCCACCAGGAGCATCGCCGCCGCGTCGCGATCGAGGCCGAGGTGGCGCCAGTTGTCGACGGCCGCGATCGTGGCCCTGTCCATCAGCTCGAGCGTCACCGGCTGGATGCCCTCGCGGGTCATTGCCGCCACGGCGTCGCCCGCGGCCTCCACGGTCGCGAAGAACGCGAGGAGCGTCGAGCGTGGGCCGGGGAGCGGCCGCAGCCGGAGCGTCGCCTCGGTGATGATCCCGAGCGTGCCCTGGCTGCCGACGAAGAGCTGCGTGAGGGAGTAGCCGGCGACGTCCTTGACGTTCCGGCCGCCCGTCCGAATGACCCGCCCGTCGGCGAGGACGACCTCGAGCCCGAGGACCCAGTCGCGCGTCGTGCCGTACTTCACGCAGCACAGCCCGCCGGCGTTCGTCCCGAGGTTCCCCCCGATCGAGCAGATCTCATAGCTCGCCGGGTCCGGCGCGTAGAAGAGGCCCTCCTCGGCCACGGCCTTCTTGAGATCGGCGTTGATGACCCCTGGCTGGGTCACGACGACGAGGTTGTCGCGATCGATCTCGAGGAGCCGGTTCATCCGGGTCAGCGCGATCGTCAGGGCGCCATCGATCCCGGCCGCGCCCCCCGAGAGGCCCGTGCCGGCGCCGCGCGGCACGACCGGGACGCGATGGGCCGAGGCGAGCCGGAGGAGCGCGGCGACCTCCGCGGTCGTCTCGGGGAGCGCCACGGCCGCCGGCAGCCCGGCGCTGAGGTACGCCGTCTCATCGAGGCGGTAGGACTCGCGATCGGTCTCATCGGTCAGGAGCCGGACCCGCGGCAGCTCGCGCCGGATGGATTCGATGAGCTCCTTGGCCGCGGCGTCGGCGGCGCGAGTGACCGGAGTGGCGGAACTGACTCGCGTGGCGGTCGCCGGAACGAGCGGTCTGGATCCGGCTGGCGCGCGCGAGGTCTTCATCTGCTGCCCACGGTGACATTAGACCGCAGTCCGGCTCCTTCGGCGTCCGGGAGCGCCGCACGTCGTGCGCGAGCGAGCGCGAGTCCAGCCCGCCCAGGACCGCGATATGCCTGCGTGCGCATGCTCCCGCCCGCGAAGGTCACCCGGGGTGACGTCTGGGAGCGCAGAGCGACGAAGGGCCGCGCCGAAGGGCCGCGCCGAAGGGCCGCGGCGAAGAGGAGCGAAGGGCGGCGAGGGGTCACCCGAGCTCGGCCGGCCCTCAGCGGCCCTCGCCGAGGAGGCGGCCGACGCCGACGCGGCGATCCGCTGCGCGGGCCTGGGGCATCTGCCGGAAGCTCGAGGGGAGGAGCGGGCGCCAGGCGCGCCACGTCGCGACGAGCCAGCCCGAGACCGCGCGCTCGCGGAGGCCCCAGCGGAGGCCGTACGCCTCGCGGATCCTCGGCGGCAGGAGGCCGATCGACGGCCACAGCAGCCAGCGATAGGCAGCCGCGGGCAGTGCGTCGAGGAGCGGCGCGACGCTCGGCGACGGCTGGCCGAGGGCGGCCAGGGCGGGCCCGAGCGGCGGCGAGAGGACGGCCATCCCGAGCTCCCGGGCGAGATCACCGACCTGGATCGGGCCGTCCGGCGCGAGCATCGTCGAAAGGTAGGCATCGAACGCCTCGAGGTCGGGCGGGAGGAGCCGCTCCGGAATTCCGAAGGCCCGCCCCACGGCGAGCGTCTCGTCGTAGAACGCCGACCGACGAGCCTCCGACAGCGGCTCGATCCAGGCGTCGTAGGCGACGATCGTCGAATCGACGAGGGTGGCGTGGACCCACAGCGAGAGCTCCGGATCGCGGGCGTTGTAGCGCGATCCGTGGCGGGCTCGGGCATCGGGATCGGTGATGGGTCCCCGGATCGAGCGGTGGAGCTCGTTCAGGCGCCGAATCTCGCCACGTGCCGCGTCGGTGGTGCCGTACACGATCCGGAGGTACGAGCGGAGGGTCCCGGCGAGGCGGGCCCACGGGTCGGCCCGGAAGTCGGAGTGCTGCTCGACGCCCTCGGCCACGAGCGGATGGGCGAGCTGGAGCAGGAGCGCCCGAGGCCCCGCGCCGAGCAGGAGCATCGCCTCGCGATTGAGCCGCCACGCCTCCGTGCCCGGGCCGTACAGGCCCGCATCGACGATCTCGGCGGCCTCGCCCCCCGGGCTCCCAGCCTCCGCCCCGGCGGTCCCCTCGGCCTCGCGGCGCTCGCCGGAGGCTCGTTCCGTCGCCGTCAGCGATCCCCCGGTCGGCGCCCGACGATCCACCACGCGACCGGGAACGCGCCGGCCGCGAGGACCAGCTTGATCGCGTCGCCGAGGACGAACGGCGTGAGGCCCTGGGCGACCGCATCGGCGAGCGAGATGCCCGTCGCGACCGCGAGCCAGGGCACGGCGATCGCGTAGATCGCGACCTCGCCGAGGAGCATCGCGCCGATCGAGCCAACGAGGTTCCGATCCCAGCCGAGCTCGGCCAGGCGCCCGACGAGGGCCGCCGCGACGACGAACCCGACGAGGTATCCGCCGAGGGCACTCAGGACGACCGCAAGGCCCGTCTGGCCGAGCGCGAACAGCGGCAGGCCGATGGCCCCCAGGGCCACGTACAGCAGCGCCGACGCGATCCCGCGCCGGAAGCCGAGCGCCCCGCCCGCCACGAGGACGCCGAAGGTCTGGCCCGTGACCGGCACGGGCGTGCCCGGGATCGAGAACGAGACCTTCGCACCGATCGCGATGAGCAGGGTGCCGGCGAGGATGAGCGCGAGGTGCCGGACGCGGACGTTGAGGCGCTCGGACAGCCGGACCGGGACGAGGAAGTCCCCGATCGTAATGCCACGCTCCCCCGCCGGAGCGCGGTCCAGGTTGGGCAACCGGTCGATGCCCGGCAGACCGATCGTCACTCGTCGTCCCTGCTGTGCTGCCGCATCAGGCAGGGGCGAGTCTAGCAGCGGCCGCTACTCGAACTTGAGCGCGGAGACGATCGACACGCGAGCGGCCATGCGCGACGGATAGATCGAGGCGAGGAGCGGCAGAGCCAGCCCGATGACCACCGCCAGCTCGACGGGCAGCACCGGCACCCCCGCGACCGGCCCGAGGCTCCCGCCGATCGCCAGCATCACGACGCCGACGGCGAGACCGACGAGGGAGCCGAGGGTCACGCCCACGAGGCCCAGGACCACCGCCTCGACGACGACGATCCGGAACGCCTGGCGGCGGCTCATCCCGATGGCCCGCAGGAGCCCGAGCTCCCGCACGCGCTCCAGGACGCCCATCATCAGGGTGTTCACGATGCCGAGCGCGGCCACCAGGACCGCGACGAGGGCGAGCGCGTCGAACAGCCCGAAGACTCGCTGGAGCGCGTCCGCGACGGCCCCCTGGATCTGGTCGACCGGCGTGGCCTGGAGGGCCAGCTGGGTCGCAGCGTCGGTGAGCGCGGACCGATCGGAGGCCGTGGCATCCG
>DASUHU010000079.1:0-3040 GCA_036273395.1 Candidatus Limnocylindrales bacterium | reverse complement strand
AGCACAAGGCCGCCGCGCGCACGCTCGGGCTCGGGCTGGCGAGCCTCACCGTCCCGCCGATCGCGATCGCGCTGCTCTCCGGCCTCGCGATCCCCGCGCTCTTCCTCGCGGCCCTCGCCGCGCTCCTGTTCCGGGGGCTGACGCGACCCGCGACGGCTCGCTGGTTGGACGAGGTCTGATGCGACCCGCTACGCTTTCGGCCGTTTCGAGCGGGCAGGGCCCGTCCCCTTCTGCACTCACGAGGTCTGCTTGATCACGGCCCCGCGCCGGACCCCGCCGAAGGGCGGTCGGCCCGGTACCCGGCCCTCGCGGCGTGTCCCCCCGCCGCAACGGTCCTTCGTCGATCGCAATCGCGCGCGCCTCATCTGGGCGGGCGTGATCGCCGTCGTGCTCGTGGCCTCGGGCCTCGTCTTCGCGAGCTTCAGCCAGAAGGGCTACGTGTGCCTGTCCGAGTGGACGCCGCCCAGCCCCGCACCGACCACCGCGCCGGGCGCCTCGCCCGAGCTCGGGTTCTACCAGGACGACATGGGCCACATCCACACCTCGACGATCCCGCAGCAGGTGAAGTACACGTTCTGCCCGCCCGCGAGCGGCGCCCACTACAACGCGGCCGGCGTGGCCGGGCCGATCCAGGCGCGCCTCTACGGCCCGAACGAGGCGACCGTGCCCCAGAACTGGGTCCACAACATGGAACACGGGGCGATCGTGATCCTGTATCGCTGCCAGTCCGGCGACGATGGCTGCAGCGACGCCCAGCAGACGGCGTTCAAGAACTTCTACAGCACCTTCCCGAACAGCCCGATCTGCAACCAGCCGAAGGGCGGGGTCCTGACCCCGGTCATCACCCGCTTCGACGACATGGCGTTCCCGTACGCCGCGATGGTCTGGGACTACGTCCTGCCGCTGCAGCAATGGGATCCGGAGCAGGTGCTCCAGTTCTACGCGGAGCGCGGCGAGCGGACGAACCCGGAGAAGCTCTGCGCCGCGCCATCGCCATCGCCGGGGCCGAGCGACTCGACCGCGCCGTCCACCCAGCCCACGTCGGACGTCCCGACGCCCGCCGGGTCCTAGCCCGAAGCCCAGGGGACCCCGCCCGATGCTCGCGCTCGTGAAGACCGAGGCGGGGCCGGGCCTGCGGCTGGAGACCGTGCCGGATCCGGAGCCCGGCATCAACGACGTCCTCATCCGCGTCCACAGGACCGGCATCTGCGGGACGGACCTGCACATCGAGTCGTGGGATGGCTGGGCCGCGAAGACCATCAAGCCACCGCTCGTGGTCGGGCATGAGTTCGTCGGCGAGATCGTGGCGGTCGGCAGCAACGTCTCGGACTTCCACCCCGGCGACCTCGTGAGCGGCGAGGGCCACGTGACGTGCGGCCGCTGCCGCCACTGCATGGCCGGCGAGCGCCACCTCTGCGCGAACACGGTCGGTCTGGGCGTCGGCCGCGATGGGGCCTTCGCCGAGCTCGTCGTCCTGCCCCACACGAACATCTGGCACCACTGGCCCGGGATCGACGAGGACGTGGCCGCCATCTTCGATCCGTTCGGGAACGCGGTCCATACGGCGCTCTCGTTCCCCGTCCTCGGCGAGGACGTGCTGGTCTCGGGCGCCGGGCCGATCGGGCTCATGGCGACGGCGGTCGCGAAGCCCGCCGGCGCGCGCCTGGTCGTGGTCTCCGAGCTGAACGCGTTCCGGCGCGACCTCGCGCTGAAGCTCGGGGCGACGCTCGCGATCGACCCCCGCGAGCGACCGCTCGACGACGTCCAGCGAGAGCTCGGGATGGTCGAGGGCTTCGACGTCGTCCTCGAGTGCTCCGGCAACGCGACGGCGCTCCGGGCCGCGCTCGACAACATGGCCCACGGCGGCAACATCGCCCTGCTCGGCCTGCCGACCGCCGAGATCGCGCTCGACCTCAACGAGGTCATCTTCAACCAGCTGACGCTGCGGGGGATCTACGGCCGGGAGATGTACGAAACCTGGTACAAGATGGCCGTCCTGGTCCAGTCGGGGCTCGACATCAGCCCCGTCATCACCCACCGCTTCTCGTTCCGCGACCACGAAGCGGCCTTCGCCGCTGCCCGATCCGGCGATTCCGGCAAGGTCATCATGAACTGGATGGACGCATGACCAGCCCGACCGCGCGCCCCGCCTCGGATCCCCTCGCGTTCCTCGCCGACGACATCGAGGAGCTGCGCCGGAAGCATCTCTACCGGCCACTCCGGGTGATGAGCGCCGCACAAGGCCCGGTCACGACCGTCGACGGCCGCGAGGTCATCAGCCTCTCCTCGAACGACTACCTCGGCCTGACCCACCACCCACGCCTCAGGGAGGCCGCGCTGAAGGCGGTCGAGGAGTTCGGGGTCGGCTCCGGCGCCGTCCGGACGATCGCCGGCGACATGACCCTCCACGAGGCGCTCGAGGCCGAGCTCGCCGAGTTCAAGGGCACCGAGGCCGTGCTGACGTTCCAGTCGGGCTTCACCGCGAACACCGGCGTGATCCCGACGATCAGCGGCGAGCAGGACCTGATCGTCTCGGACGCCCTCAACCACGCCTCGATCATCGACGGGATGCGCCTCTCGAAGGCGCCTCGGAAGGTGTTCGCGCACCGGGACGTCGAGGCACTCCGCGACGTCCTCCGCGAGGCCCGCGAGCACGGTCGGCCAGACGGTTCCGGCCCATACCGCCTCATCCTCGTCGTCACGGACGGGGTCTTCTCGATGGACGGCGACATCGCGCCGCTGCCCGGGATCGTCGAAGCGGCGGAGGAATTCGGCGCCGCCGTCTTCGTCGACGACGCCCATGCGTCCGGCGTCCTCGGCCGGAACGGGCGAGGGACCGTCGACCACTTCGGGCTCCACGGCCGGGTCGCGATCCAGGTCGGGACCCTCTCCAAGGCCGTCGGCGTCCTCGGCGGCTACGTCGCCGGCTCGCGCAACCTGCGCGAGATCCTCGTCCAGCGCGCCCGCCCGTTCCTCTTCTCGACCTCGCATCCACCGGCGGTCGCGGCCGCGTGCCGCGAGGCCATCCGGGTCATGGAGG
>DASUHU010000078.1:0-2243 GCA_036273395.1 Candidatus Limnocylindrales bacterium | reverse complement strand
GCCGTCGAGCGCGGCGCGGGCGGCCTCGAGCTCCGCGCCGATCTCCCGCCCGGCCCCGAGCTCGGGCGACAGGTCCCCGAGGAGCAGCCCATCCAGCGGCGAATCGAGGTCCATCGCCAGCCACCATCGGTCGCGGAGGTCCCGGACCTCGAACCCTGCCACCTCCTCGAGCCAGCGAGGCAGGGCGTTGTCGCCCGGCAGGTCCGGGACGGAGCGGAGTGGCGCCACGCGACCCACCGCGACGACGTCGGCTGAAAAGCGGTTGTTCGCCAGGGCGAGCGCCCGGCCGGAGGCGGCGACATCGATCAGCAGGCGGAGGTCCACGGGCGTCGCGAGCGGGACGGCGCCCGAGCCGAGCAGGACGAGGCCCGCGTCGGCGACGTCGCCGGCGAGCGCTCGCACCCGGGCCGAGAACGACTCCGCCGGCGGACCGGTCACGATCACGACGTCGTCCACGCCCTCGCCGCGGAACAGCGCCGCGAGGCGTTCGGCGTTCGTGTGTCGGAGCTCGAGCAACCGTCGTTCGAGCGGGCCGAACGAAACGCGGTCCGCGCCGTCCGAGGGGTGCAGGATTCGAACGGCGACCGGCTGCATCGGCCGACTGTAGCGAGGCATCGGATGACAGGACCCGCGAGTCACGAGGTGGTCCGCGCCCACATCGGGCTCGGGGCCAACGTCGGTGATGCCCAGGCGACGCTCCGCGACGCCGTGGCCGCGCTCGCGCGGTTGCCGGGTACCAGCCTCGTGGCGGTCTCTCGGCTGTACCGGACTCGGCCGGTCGGCGTGACCGATCAGCCCGACTTCCTCAACGCGGTGGCTGCGATCGAGCGCTCCGGACAGCCGAACGAGGCCGCGGCGATCGAGCTCCTCGTCGGCCTCAAGGAGCTCGAGCGGGCGTTCGGGCGGCGGCGGCGGCGGCGGCGCTGGGGACCGCGGGAGCTCGACCTCGACCTGCTGCTGTTCGGCGACGCCCGACTCTCGGTCGAACGGCCACCCGAAGGGCGGCCGCTGACCGCGGCGGTGGATCCGGGGGCGGCCGCGCGCCTGCTCGACGTCCCGCACCCGTCGATGCGGGACCGGCTGTTCGTGCTCGCGCCGCTCGCGGACATCGCCCCCGACCTCGTGCCGCCGGGCTGGTCGGAGTCGGTCGCGTCGCGCGCAGCGGTCCTTGCGGCCGGCGATCCCGAGGCCGTCGCCGTCGTCGGGACGTGGGATGGGGTGGCCCGGGACTGGGCCTGAGCCTGTCTCCGGCCCCGCCCCGACCTCCCGGCCCCGCCCCGACCTCCCGGCCCCGTCACGAGCTACCGCACGGCTGGGAAGCGTCACGACGGATCGACTGCGCCGGGCGCAACCCGCGCTGCCGCTCGCTCCCGACCCGCGGCGTACCGGACCGTCATGTAGGCGACGACGTCGAAGGTCAGCCCGAGCACGCCTTCGAGCTGCGAGGCGTAGAAGACGAACACCTGGGTCACGAGGATCCACGCGAGCAGCCCGCGGGCGAACCACTCGTAGGCCGCGGCCCGATCGACCGGGAGCAGGAGCGTGCCGCGCAGCACGAGAACCGCGCCGGCGACGGACGAGATGGCCTGGGCGAGACCCGCGACGTCCGGGCCGCCGGCTGGCGCGGGCGCGCCCGGCAGCAGCGCCAGGGTTCCCGTCGCGACCGCCGCGCCGGCATAGACCACGACGACGAGGGTCACCCCGCGCTCGAACCGGTCGTCGTCGACGATCCGGACGTAGGCCGCGCGGGCGCGCCGCAGCACGAGCTCGAACGGGTCATCGTGGTCCGGGACCGTCGATGCCGCGACGAGCGCCCGGAGCTCGGTGGCGAGGCGTCCCGCCCCTGCCTGGTCCAGGAGCTCGCGCACGCGAGCCGCGTCCTCGGCCTCGAACGGGTGGCCGAGGCTCCGCGCGATCCGGTCGAGGGCGTTCGCCAGCGCTTCTCGGCGAGTGAGCCGCGTCCCGCCCGCGAGAGCCCGCGCGACGAGCACCACGAGGATGAACACGACATAGATGAGCGCGATCGCGGGCCGGAAGAAGTAGTCGTTGTCCGAGGTGACGAACTTCCCGATCTCATCGACGAAGAGCCCGAAGCCGAGGCCGGTCAGGATCACGGCGACGTGACCGATCCGGCGATCGAGGAAGGCCAGGAGCAGCAGCAGGCCGGCGAGCATGAGCGCCCCGCCGGGCAGGAGGTGGGCGATGTGGATCTCGCCGCCGCCGACCCTTGGAAAGCCGGTGGC
>DASUHU010000077.1:0-3277 GCA_036273395.1 Candidatus Limnocylindrales bacterium | reverse complement strand
AGAAACGACGATCGCGCGCGACCTGGGCGCCGCGGATGGGGACCTTCGGTGCGGTCCTTGCCGCGGGACGGCAGGAATAGCCGGACATGGGTCCGCCGAAGCGCGCCCGATGGTCAGCTCAACCGTCGGGCGAGAAGCACGCGCCGGGCGAGCTCAACCACGCTTCGGGGGAGAACCACGCGCGGGCCGGAAACCGCGCGCCGAGCGAGAGCCACGCTGCTGAAGCGAGAGCCACGCTGCTGAAGCGCGAGCGGCCTAGCGGTCGCCTCGGAGCGCGGACATCGCCGAATCGGCGACCGCCTCGAGGCGAACCCGGGCATCGGCCGTGAGCGGCCGGTCGTGGGAAACCGCCAGCACGCCGAGCCCATCGAGCGGCAGGTGACTGCGTAGAGCGGGACCTCCCGGGTTCATCGGCTTGACGTCGTAGGTCGGGCTCGAGTCGTGGAGCGCTCGCGCCACCGGGTGCGAGGGATCCCTGACAGCCGCCTCGAGGCCGGCGAGCGCCTGACCGTCGATGCCCGCCGCCGCTCCGAGCTCGAGCTCGTCCGAGCCGGGCCGCGTGATGAAGATCGCCGCGGACGCGATCGCGTCGATCGACTGGGCCTCGATGGCGAGCGGCGCGAGCGGGTTCGAGCTCATCGGGGGAGCCTAGCCGAGCGGCAACTCCGGAAACTCGTCGGGATGGAAGGCGTAGGCCCACATGCTCCTCGGCTCGAGCCGGAAGAAGACGATGTCCCGGCCCCAGGTGTACGGATCGTTGCCGTACTCGGCCAGCCACGCGCCGTGGATCTCGCCGTGGTCCGGATGGTCCCTTGTGATCCACTCCGCCGTGCCGTTGGCGACGATCGCGACCCGGTCGCCGTCCATGTGGACCGCGCTGCAGGCGGGGTTGCGACGGAGGTGCGCGATCCGCGTGGCGTCGCCGCCGGTCGACATCGTGAACCGGCCGTGGATGAAGAGCGCGTCGAGCGGCGAGACGCGCGGCGCCCCGCTGGAGGTCACGGTGGCGAACGCCACGTGCTTCGTGCCGGTGAGATAGGCAACGACCTGCCCGGCCGTGAGGCGCCGGGATGGCTTGACGATGCCCAGCATGTGCGGGTTGGCCCGCTCGAGGTGGGCATCGAACATGGCCTGGAGCTCGGCCAGCTCCGCCTCGGTCTCGAACATCCGGAGAGCGTACCTGCCGGGTCAGGCTTGCCGGCGCACGGTGTAGCGGAGATGGGTGATCCGCTCGCCCGGCGTGATCTCGGGGCCGTCGAGGAGGATCGGGCCGGAGGTCAGCGCGTCGAAGAAGCGGGTGCCGCCGCCGAGGAGCACGGGCGCGAGGTCGAGGACGATCTCATCGACGAGCCCCAGCTCCAGCGCCTGGCTCAGGATCGAGCCGGCGTTGAGCCCGATGTCGCGGTCCCCGGCAATCCCGCGCGCGACCTCGATGGCCTCGGCCACTCCATCGGTCACGAACGTGAACGGCGCGCCGGGATGGGTCGCGACCCAGTCCGTCGGCAGGGCGTGGGTCACGACGACGACCGGCTTGTCGAGCGGATGGCGGCCCGTCCAGCCATCGGTCAGGTCGAACAGGCGACGGCCGACGACGAAGACGCCGATCCGCTCGACCGCCGCGGTCAGGTAGGCGTGGTCGGCCGGCGTCAGGCTGAACCGGACGCCCTCGAGCTGGCTCGGGTATTCGACCTCCCCGGCTTCGTACCACGCGAAGAGGTGCTCGAAGCCGGTCTCGCCCGGGCCGGCGATGAATCCGTCGAGCGAGACGCTGGCCGAGGTCGTGACCTTGCCCATGGCTCAGCCCCCCGCCTCGAGGACCTCGCGGAGCCTCGCCGCGAAGGCCGCGGGCTGGCCGGCCTGGCCGGGCGGGCCGTCCTCCGGCAGGAACCCGGCGTGGTGGCTCGGGAACGTCATGGCCTCCTGGCCGATGCGCTCGGCGACGGCCTTCGCCCCCCGGTTGGCCATCGTCCCCTCGCCCTCGGCGCTCGCGGCGAGGACGATCCGGGTCGGGGCGTTCCGAAGCGCGTCGAAGTCGAACTCGTAAGCGGGGTTCTGGGGCATGTTCTGGCCGACGAGCGGGTCGTCGCGGGAGCCGTCGTCGTCGGCTGACATCCCGAACATCGCCGGATCCGGGTCGGGTCGCGAAGGCCAGTCCTCGGGGATCGGACCCTGATGGCTGACGAGCAGGATGAACTTCGCCATCGCGACGCCCTGACCGGCGCGCAGGTACGTGTCGTGGAGATCGCGCACGGCGGCGAGGGCCGCCTCGCGATCGGGGACGGTGGCCGCGGACGGCGGCTCGTGGGCGACGAGGGTCCGGACGTCCCCCGGATGCCGCTCGACCAGTGCCAGCGCGTTCGTCGCGCCGCCGCTGCTCGCGAAGATGTCCACGGGGCCGCCGCCGAGCTCCCCGATGAGCCGGTGGAGGTCCTCGGCGTGCTCCGCGACCTCGGTCGAGAGCTTCCCGTCGGTCCGCTTGCTGCGATCGGCGGTTCGTGGGTCGTACGTGACGACCGTTCGATCCGGGAAGAAGCCCGCGAGCGTCACGAAGCCGGAGGCTCCCATGGGCGAGCCGATCAGCAGGAGTGGTGGCTCAGTGGTCGCGGCGCTGGGCCGCACGTCGTAGGTGATCGTGGCGCCGGGCGCGTCGAAGCTCTTCGTGATCGGCTCGGCGGTGCGGGTCGTGGTGTCGGCGGTCATGGCGTGGGCTCCTTCCGAAACGGGTAACGGGATGCGCGAGGCGCGTCAGGCGAACGAGCCGGTCTTCACCTCGCCCGCAGGCTCGTACGTGGCGATGACGACGCCCGTCGAGGACACCTGGCTGGCGGTCAGCCGCAGGTCGCCCGGTGCCGTGCCATCGCCGAAGAGTCGCTTGCCGGTCCCGAGCAGGACCGGGAACGTCCAGACGATGAGCTGGTCCAGGAGCCGCTCGCGGAGAAGGGTCTGGAGCAGGTCGCTGCTGCCGTGGACCTGGAGCTCGGGACCATCCTGGGCCTTGATGCCGGGCACCTCGGCGGCTGCGTCGCGGACGAGGACGGACGGACCCCAGTCGAGGGAGTCCTTGGAGCGGGAGGCGACGTACTTCGTAGCGTCATTCAGCGGCTTGGCGCCCTCCTCGGTCGACGTCGGCCAGTAGGACGCGAAGATGTCGTAGGTCTTGCGGCCGATCAGGAGATCGAAGGGCTTGCCCATCACCTCGCCGATGACGTCGCCCATGAGCGGGTCCCAGAGCGGCTGCGACCAGCCGCCGAAGTGGAAGCCGCCGCTGTCGTCCTCC
>DASUHU010000076.1:0-8697 GCA_036273395.1 Candidatus Limnocylindrales bacterium | reverse complement strand
CAGGTCCGCGGGGCGGAACCCTCGTGGGCCGAGGCGCGCCTCAGGCGAACAGCGGCAGTCTGATCTGCTGGCCGCCGATGATGGCGTCGGCGGACAGGCCCGGGTTCAGGGCGAGGATCCCGGTCTCGGGCACGCCGTACCGATCGGCGATCCCCGAGAGCGTGTCGCCCGACTGGACGACGTACAGCCGGCAGGCGGCACCATCGGGGCAGGGATCGAGCCTTGCCTCCGGGTCGCGGCCGAGGTAGAGGGTCTGCCCGACGGCGATCGTCCCGCCTGTCCCGACCTCGGGGTTGAGCGCCCGGGTGATCCAGAGCTGGAGCCGGAACCGATCCGAGACGCCACTGAACGTGTCACCGCGGCGGACGGTGTAGAGGTAGCAGTCGGGGTGGCCGGGACACGTCGCGAGGGCCAGGAGCGGATCAGGCGTTCCGGCGGGCGTTGGCCGAGCGGACGGCGACGCTGCGGGACCGGACCCTGACGAGGGCGTGGGCTGGGGAGCCGGGGACGAGCCAGACGGCGCGAGGGACGTGGCGGGCGTCGGCGTGGCGGGGCGCGGGGCGGCGGGCGTGGGCGCGGGCGGCGTCGGCGATCCCACCGCGACGACCGGCAGGGACGTCGCGGCGAGTGGCAGCTCCAGGCCGCCGCGAGCGACGACGAACGAGACCGAGGCCAGCGCGGCGACCGCGAGGAAGACGATCGCCCCCGCGACCGCGGGGGTCAGGCTCCGTCGTCGGGATTGGCTCGGCCGGCTCACGATCCTCCCTCATCGCGCGGGCGGCGCTCCGCCGCTAGTACCTTTTGTGCGTGTCTCGGCCCTTGCGGCCGGTGCTAGTCTGCCGCCCGTCCGGTGGCTCGGTCGTCGCCGGAGCATCGACGTCGAGGCGGAACGCGCGTCCATGGCCCTGCCCCTGAGCATCGAGCCGGTCCCCGCTCCCGATCCGCTGCGCCTTGCGCCGCATCGGATCAAGCGCTGCACGTTCCGACGAATGATCCGGGTCGAGGCGAACCGCGAGCGACTGTACGAGGTCGAGTGCCTCTACCCCGATCGGAAGCTGCCGATCCCCCTGGGCGACCTCGAAGCCGCGACGCCGATCTGCAACGCCTGCGTGGCCTCGCACATCTTCCGTCCCGACGAGGACTGACGGACCGGTCTCGGATCGGCTCGGCCCCGCGAGCGCCTCAGGCCGCCGGGCACCCGGGATGCCGGACCGGCGTCAGTGGAGCGGCTCTCCCTCCGGCAACGGCTCGGTCTGGGCGATCGGCGGCGCCTCGACGACGACCTCCTCGTCGCAGGTCCGGCAGCGGAACACCCGGCGATACCAGCCCATCTGCCGCTCCAGGTCGTGTTCCGCGGCGTCGTGATGGGGGCTGTCCGTTTCCTCCATCTCCGCCGCCTCGTCGCCGTGGTAGTGCATGAGCTTGAGGTTTGTGAGGTCGATCACCCGCGAGCCTCCTTCGAGCCGGGACGACGATGGTCGAACGGATGATGCGTCAGCGAGCCGATCTGTAAGCCGAGTTCTGTCCCGCCCGGACGAGCCGGGCGGAGATGGCCATCCATCTCGGGCCGCCGGTTGCCCGACGGCTCATGCGGCCGACCCGAGGGCTCGGCAGCGCGCCTGCTCCCGGCAAGCCGGGAATCGCCCTCCTATTTGGCCTTGCTCCGGGTAGAGCTTGCCGCGTTTCACTCCGTCGCCGGCCGAAGCCCGCGGCGGCATCGTCACTGTGGCGCTGGTCCTCGCCTTGCGGCGGACGGGCGTTACCCGCTACCCCGCGCTGTGGAGCTCGGACTTTCCTCACGCCGCCGAGCTGACGCCCGACGTCGCGCAGCCATCCGGTCGACTCGCTGACCGGCGAATTCTACGTGCGGCCGGCGTCCCCACCATCCGGCCGGCGGACGACGGCTCGGGGGCCGCCAGCCGCCACCCGGTCGATGGCCTCGTTGGCGAGCGCGTCGGCGATCGTGTTCTGGGCCCGTCGGACGTGGGCCGCGGTCCAGCCGTCGGGAAGGCCTCGCAGCGTCCGGAGCACCTCGGCCCAGAGCGGCCGGAGCTTCGCGTCCTTCACCCGCCACCGGCCCTGCAGCTGCTCGACGATGAGGTTCGAATCGAGCAGCAGCTCGAGGCGCCGGGCGCCGAGCTCCAGCCCGAGCGTGACGGCGCGCAGCACGCCGGTGTACTCCGCGACGTTGTTGGTCTGGATCCCGAGGAACTCCGAGATCGTGGCATCGGGTCGGGCCAGCGGATCCCGGGCATCCGCGCGATCGAGGCGGAAGAGCGCCCCGCCGAGCGATGCGGGGCCCGGGTTCCCGCGGGCGGCACCGTCGGTTCGGACGACGAAGCCGCGGCCTGCGGCCGAGGGCCGCGGTCCCGCGATCGGCTCGGTCGCCGGCTCCCCCGGCTCCTCGAGCCCGAGCGTCAGCCGCTCCTCGTTCAGGCGGCGGTCTCCGTGTCCGCGCCGTGCCGCCGCCCGCCGGAGAGCGTTCGCGGCATGAGGGACGAAACCTCGAGGATGGCCTGCGTGATGTGGATCCCACGCGGGCAGGCGTCGGTGCAGTTGAAGATCGTGCGGCAGCGCCAGACGCCGTCCTCGTCGGACAGGATCTCGAGGCGCTCGTGGTCGCCCTCGTCGCGGCTGTCGAAGATGAACCGGTGGGCGTTCACGATCGCCGCCGGCCCGACGTAGGCCTCGGCGGCCCAGAACGACGGGCAGGAGCTGGTGCAGGCCGCGCACAGGATGCACTTCGTCGTGTCGTCGTAGCGATGGCGCTCCTCGGGCGACTGCAGCCGTTCGCGCTCCGGCGGCGGCTCGTCGTTCACGAAGAACGGCATGACCTGCTTGTAGTTGTCGAAGAACCGGTCCATGTCGACGACCAGGTCCTTGACGACCGGCAGGCCCGGCAGCGGCGCGATCCGGATCTTCCGTCCGAGCCGCTCGACCCGTGCCTTGCAGGCGAGCCGGTTGCGGCCGTTGATGAGCATCGCGTCCGAGCCGCACACGCCGTGGGCGCACGACCGCCGGAAGGTCAGCGAGCCGTCGTGCTCGTACTTGACCCGGTGCAGGAGATCGAGCACACGGTCGGTCTTGGGATTGGCCTCGACGACGTAGCCGTCCCAGTGCGGCCGCTCGTCGCGCTCGGGGTCGAACCGGAGGATCTTGAGATCGATCTGCATCGAGGTCGTCGGCCTGCCTTCGCTCAGTACACGCGGGGCTTGGGCTGCATCGTCGTGATCGTCACCGGCTTGTAGCGAAGCGTCGGGCCGTCGGGCGCCCGATAGGCCAGGCTGTGGACGAGCCAGTCCGTGTCGTTCCGATCCGGGTAGTCCTCCCGGGCGTGGGCGCCGCGGCTCTCCCTGCGGGCGAGGGCGGCCGCGACCGTGGTCTCCGCGCAATCGAGGAGATAGCCGAGCTCGCGCGCCTCGAGCAGGTCCGTGTTGAACGTCCGGCCGGGATCGTCGACGCCCACCCGGGTGTAGCGATCGCGCAGCTCGGCGACCGTCGCCCGGGCGTCGGACAGCAGCGCCTCGTCGCGGTAGACCCCCACCTTGTCCATCATGACGTCGGCGAGCAGCTTCTTCAGGCGGGGCGCCTTCTCGCCGTGGTGGTTCGTCCGGATCCGCTCGAGCTCGGCCGTGGCCGGCTCCGCGGCGTCGGTCGCGATCTCGGGCATCTGCCAGCCACCGAGCTCGGCGACCATCTGCCGTCCGGCACGGCGCCCGAAGACGAGGAGATCCACGAGGGAGTTCGTCCCGAGGCGGTTCGCGCCGTGGACGCTGACGCAGGCGCACTCGCCCGCGGCGTACAGGCCCGGCACGACCGTGCCCTCGGGGTCGCGGGTCACGCGGGCGTGGAGGTCGGTCGGGATGCCGCCCATGGCGTAGTGGGCCGTCGGCTGGATGGGGACCGGCTCACGGAGCGGCTCGACGCCGAGATAGACCCGGGCGAACTCGGTGATGTCGGGCAGCTTCTCGTCGATGACCTCGCGCGGCAGGTGGCTGACGTCGAGGGTCACGTAGTCCTTGCCCTCGATGCCGTTGCCGTCCCGGACCTCCATGTAGATCGCGCGGCTGACGATGTCCCGCGGCGCGAGGTCCATCATCGTCGGCGCGTACTTCTCCATGAACCGCTCGCCCTTGCCGTTCCGGAGGATTCCGCCCTCGCCCCGGGCCGCCTCGGACAGCAGGATCCCGATGCCGTAGATCCCGGTCGGGTGGAACTGGTAGAACTCCATGTCCTGCATCGGGATGCCGTGGCGGTACGCCAGCGACACGCCGTCACCGGTCAGCGACCAGGCGTTCGAGGTGATTCGGAACATCCGCCCGAAGCCGCCGGTGGCCAGCATCACGGCCTTCGACCGGATCGTGTGGATCGTGCCGTCGGCGATCCGGTAGGCCACGACTCCCGCGGCCTTCCCGCCGGCGCCGAGGTCCGGGCCCTCATGCAGCAGGTCGATCACGTGGAACTCGTCGTAGAACCGGACGCCGGCCTTGATGCATTGCTGGTAGAGGGTCTGCAGGATCATGTGCCCGGTTCGATCCGCGGCAAAGCACGACCGCCGGACCGGCGCCTCGCCGAAGTTCCGGGTGTGGCCGCCGAACCGCCGCTGGTCGATCTTCCCGTCGGGGGTGCGGTTGAACGGCAGGCCCATGTGCTCGAGCTCGATGACGGTCTCGATGGCTTCCTTCGCCAGGATCTCGGCCGCGTCCTGGTCGGTGAGGTAGTCGCCGCCCTTCACCGTGTCGTACATGTGCCACTCCCAGTGGTCCTCCTCCTGGTTGCCCAGGGCGGCGCAGACGCCGCCCTGGGCGGCGCCGGTATGGGAGCGCGTGGGATAGAGCTTCGTCAGGACCGCCGCGTCGACGCCCGCCTTGGCCAGCTCCAGCGCGGCCCACAGGCCGGCGCCGCCAGCGCCGATGACGAGCGCGTCGTGATCGGCGACCGCGCTCCCCCCGTCGGCCCGGCTCACGGTGGCGGGACGGGCGCCGTCGTGACGGCCCAGATGCCCAGGAACGCGAGCAGCAGGCCGGCGACGACGAGGACCACGAGGATGACCGCCCGGGCTCGCCCGTTCGAGACGTAGTCCTGGATCACGGTCCGCACGCCGGTGAACGAGTGGAAGACGACGAGCACGAGGAGCGTGCCGTCGACGTAGCGCCACAGGTTGCTCTCCCAGCGATGGGCCTGGATCCACTCCGCCGTCTGGTTCGCCGGGTCGAACAGGACGTGGGTGATGAGGAAGTGGCTCAGGGCCAGCACGAACAGGCCGAGGCCGGTGAGCCGCATGAGGTACCACGCCGCGAGCTCGGCTCGATCGCCGCCGGTTGGGCGCGGACGGCCAATCGGCGAGTAGTGACGGCGGTCGCGCGCGGGAGCCTCCGCCGGGAGGCCGGGCTCGCCGGCCGGGCGAACGTCGGTCGATGCGGTCATCGGCTCAGCCGCCCCAGATCGGCTTGAGGATGATGTAGCCGACCGGCAGGCCGACGACCACGAAGATCAGCCACGACGCGATCCAGATCTGGCGGTGGTAGTGGGTCAGCGGTGGCCAGAAGTCCATGACGATGATCCGCAGCCCGTTGAGCGCGTGGTACAGGAGGGCCGCGCCCAGGAGCATCTCCCCCACCCGGCCCGGCGGGCTGGCGTAGATCGCGAGGACGTCGTCGTACAGCGTCGCGTTCACGTTCGACAGCCAGATGTCGATGACGTGGAGCAGGATGAAGACCCAGATCGCGACGCCCGAGATCCGGTGGAAGGCCCACGCGACCATGCCCTCGCCGCCGCGGTAGGTCAGCTTGAGCATCGTGCCCTCGGCGGGGCGCGGAAGGTCGATCACGATCGGTCGCGGAGCCGCTCAGGCCGTCGTCGCGATGGCTGCGGCCGCGCCGAGTCGGGCGACGATTGCATCGGCGAACTCACGGGTGCCGGCCGGGCCGCCGAGATCGGCCGTGGTGGCGCGGCCTTCGGCCACGACCTCGCGGAGGGCCGTCTCGACGCGGTCGGCGGCATCCGGCCGGCCGAGGTGGCGGAGCATCAGCCCGCCCGACAGGATCAGCGCGGTGGGGTTCGCTCGGTTCATGCCGGCGTACTTCGGGGCCGAGCCGTGGACCGCCTCGAAGACCGCGGCGCTCTCGCCGATGTTCGCGCCAGGCGCGACGCCGAGGCCGCCGACGAGCCCGGCACAGAGGTCGGAGACGATGTCGCCGTAGAGGTTCGGGAGCACGAGCACGTCGTACAGGTCGGGCTTCTGCACGAGCTGCAGGCACATGTTGTCGACGATGCGGTCCTCGAACTCGACCCGGCCCTCGTAGCCCGCCGCGACGGTCCGGCACGACTCCAGGAACAGCCCGTCCGACAGCTTCATGATGTTGGCCTTATGGACCGCCGTGACCTTGCGGCGGCCGTTGGCGACGGCGTACTCGAACGCGAATCGTGCGATCCGCTCCGAGGCGGCCCGGGTGATGATCTTGATGCTCTCGGCGGCGTCCGGCCCGACCATGTGCTCGATGCCCGCGTAGAGGTCCTCGGTGTTCTCTCGGACGATGACCAGGTCGACGTCCTCGTAGCGGGTCTGGAGACCCTCCATGGAGCGGGCCGGTCGGAGGTTCGCGTACAGCCCGAGGGCCTGGCGGAGCGTGACGTTGACGCTCCGGAAGCCGACGCCGACCGGGGTCGTGATGGGGCCCTTGATCGCGACGCCGTTACGCCGGATCGACTCGAGGACATGGTCCGGGAGCGGCGTGCCGTAGGTCGCGATGCAGGCCTCGCCGGCCTCGACGACCTCCCACTCGAGCTCGACGCCCGAGGCGTCGAGGACCCGCCGCGTCGCATCCGCCAGCTCGGGTCCGATGCCGTCGCCGGGGATCAGGGTCACGCGTTGGGCCATGCCGGCATTCTAGGGCGCGGGCCGTTGCGGGGGCCCGGCCGGGGCGGCGGCCCGGGTGCGCGGCTACCATGCGAGGCCCGTGAAGATCCATGAGGCCGACGCCAAGTCGCTGCTGGTCGCCCACGGACTCCCGGTTCCGCCGTGGGACGTCGCCCGGACGCCGTCGCAGGCGCGCGCCGCCGCGGTCCGGTTCCTGGCCGATCCGTCGAACGCGACCGGCAAGGTCGTCATCAAGGCCCAGGTCCTCGTGGGTGGACGGGGCAAGGCCGGCGGCGTCCGCCTGGCGGGCACGGCGGACGAGGCGGAGGACGTCGCCGCGGCGATCCTCGCCCTCGAGCTCAAGGGCCTTCCGGTCCGGCGAGTCCTCGTGAGCCCGGCCGCGGAGATCGTCAAGGAGTACTACCTCTCCGTCCTGCTGGACCGGGCCTCGAAGCGGCTGATGTTCATCGGCTCGGCCGAGGGCGGGGTCGAGATCGAGCAGGTCGCCGAGACCAAGCCCGACGCGATCGTCTACGAGCCGGTCGATCCCCTGCTCGGCCTGCCCGACTACGCTGCTCGGGAGCTCGCCTTCAAGGTCGGCTTCGGGCCGCACTGGAAGGCCGGTGCCGCGATCGCGAAGGGCCTCCTCGCGACGATGCTCGCGAACGACGCCGACCTCGTCGAGATCAACCCCCTCGCGGTCATCCGCGAGCACGGCGCCCAGGGCGCACCGGTCGAGCGACTGGTCTGCCTCGATGCCAAGGTCACCCTCGACGACTCGGCCCTGGCCCGGCATCCGGGCCACGAGGCGCTCCGCGACCTCGATGCCGAGGATCCCGCGGACGTCGAGGCCCGCCGCTATGACCTGACGTTCATCAAGCTCGACGGCGACATCGGCTGCATGGTCAATGGCGCCGGGCTGGCCATGACCACCATGGACCTCGTCAAGCGGGCCGGTGGCGAGCCGGCGAACTTCCTCGACATCGGGGGCGGCGCGAAGGCCGAGCGCGTCGCGGCGGCGATGCGCCTGATCCTCGACGACACGAACGTCAAGGCCATCCTCGTGAACATCTTCGGCGGGATCACCCGCGGCGACGAGGTCGCGCGGGGGCTCATCGAGGCTCGGAGCCAGCAGACCCGCGACGTCCCGATGGTGGTCCGGATCGTGGGCACCAACGCGGCCGAGGCCGCCGAGCTCCTCCAGGCGGCGCGCTTCGTGACGGCATCCACCCTCGATGAGGCGGCGGAGCGAGCCGTCGCGGCGGCGCGCACCGGCACCGCGCCGGCAGCCGCGTGAGCGTGACCCCATGAGCATCCTCATCGACGGTGCCACCCGGCTCGTCGTCCAGGGCATCACCGGCCGCGAGGGCGAGTTCCACAGCCGGGCGATGCTCGAGTACGGGACGACGATCGTCGCCGGGATGACCCCGGGCAAGGGCGGCCAGCGGGCCCTCGACGATCGGGTGCCCGTCTACGATACGGTGGCGGAGGCGGTCGAGGCGACCGGTGCCAACACCTCCTGCATCTTCGTCCCCGCCGGCGGCGCGCCCGACGCGATCCTCGAGGCCGTCGCCGCCGGGATCCGGACCGTGTTCTGCATCACCGAGGGCATCCCGGTCCTCGACATGATCCCGGTCGTCGAGGAGGTCCGGCTCGCGGGCGCGACCCTCATCGGCCCGAACTGCCCCGGCGCGACCTCGCCGGGCAAGGCCAAGGTCGGGATCATCCCGGGCTCGATCCATCGGGAGGGCTCGGTCGGTGTCGTCTCGCGCTCGGGGACGCTGACGTACGAGGCCGTCCAGGCCATGACCGACGCCGGCATCGGCCAATCGACCTGC
>DASUHU010000075.1:0-3732 GCA_036273395.1 Candidatus Limnocylindrales bacterium | reverse complement strand
GCCACGGCCGGAACCTCGGCGACGCTGAACCTCGTCGCCAAGAACGTGATGTTCGATACGTCGGACCTGTCGGTATCGGCCAACGCGGCCTTCACGATCCACTTCGACAATCAGGACGCCGGCATCCCGCACAACGTCGCGATCTACACCGACAAGTCGGCGACCACGAACCTCTTTCGTGGCCAGATCGTGACCGGACCGGCGACGCAGGACTACGCGGTGCCGCCGCTCGAGCCCGGGACGTACTACTTCCGGTGCGACGTCCACCCCACCGTCATGTTCGGGACGTTCACCGTCAAGTAGCTCGGCTCACCGCGGCGCCGGGCCCAGCGCGAAACCGATCCCCGCCAGCATGCATACCCGACGGCGAGGGCCACCGACGCCGAGGCAATCGGAGAGGGTGGGCGAGCGGCGGCCCGAGCGTCCGGCCGCCGCCACCCGCCGGTTCAGGCCCGCTCTCGGCCGGTCGCCGGGCCACCCCGGCTCGCCGCGAAGGCAGCTCCCGCGAGGCTCCCGAAGACCACCACGAGGAAGCCGAAGAGGCCGGCCGTCAGCCCGGCATCGAGGCCGCGCCCGAGGATCAGCCCGAAGCCGACGACATCGAGGGCGAGCGGCAGCAGGCCAACGATCGCGCCGGCGACAACCCCACTGCTCGCGGGCAGGCCGCGACCGACGAGGGCATATCCGATCCAGAGTCCGTAGACGAGCAGGATCGCGCCGACCATCGTCGGCCCGAAGTCGTCGTGCAGGTCCGGCCGCGCGGCTTCCGCCCCGAGATGGAGCATTCCGGTCGCGATGAGCGCGACCACCGGCCACTTGAGGCCATCGAGGAGACGCATCGAGGTGTCCTCCCTGGTTGCCGGTTCAATTGCGACCGGCGATCGGGAGGAACCGTCCGCCGGGCGGCGCATGCAGCCAAGTGCAATTTCTGCACTTCCACGCCCGGCCCAGCGGCCCCACACTCCCCGCGTGCGCTACCAGCAGGTCTGCCCCGTCTCGCTCGCGAGCGAGGTGATCGCGGAGCGCTGGACGCCGCTCATCCTCCGCGAGGTCGTCCTGTTCGGGGCTCGGCACTTCGGCGAGATTCAGCGCGGGACGGGCCGCATCTCCCAGTCGCTGCTGGCGCAGCGCCTGCGCACCCTGGAAGCCGCGCGCGTCATCGAGCGCCGCCCGAACACAGGAGGCAGGGGCTGGGAATATCACCCCACTCAGGCGGGCCTGGAGCTCGCCCCGGTCCTCGAGGCCTTCGGCGAGTGGGCTCAGCACTGGGTCGAGCTTCGACGCGAGGACTGCGATCCGGCCTACCTGATGCTGACCGTGCAATCGCTGATCGACCCCGCCCGGATGCCCTCGAAGCCGACGACGGTCCGATTCGAGTTCAGCGAGCATCCCAAGATCTACTGGCTGGTGATGGACGGCCCGGCTCCCGAGCTGTGCTACGACGATCCGGGCCGGGCGGTCGATCTCGTCGTGGGTGTCGACGAGCAGGCATTCGGCGCGGTCCTGATCGGGCGGGCGCGGTTCGACGATGCCGTCGACGAGGGCTCGATCCGCCTGGACGGCCCGCCCGACCTGGTGCGCGCGTTCCCGACCTGGCTCTGGCCGAGCCATTTCGCGCACTACGTTCGACCATCGACACCATCCCTCTCCGCGCCGACGCTCGAGCCCGGGTCCATCTAGCCGCCGGGCATCTCACGCAACGCGAAAGGGCTGGCTTTCGGTCAAGGCCCACCCATCCGACCGGCGTCCCGGTGCTGCTGCCTCCAGACGATCGCACCGAAGGACGATCGACGACCGCTCGAGCAGGCGCCAGTGATGGTTCGCGAGGACCTCGATGGCGTCGCGCGTGGCGTCCGAGATCGCGCGCCCGCGGGTGACACTTCCGCCTCCGCCCACGCCGCTGTCCGCAGCTCTCGAGGTCCAGCGAACCATGCCGGTCGGCCTGCTCTCCGTCGACGGCTCCATCTGGGTGGCAGAATCCGGCGGCAGCGTGGTCCGGCGTGGCTCCTGTCGGTCCGTCCGCGTCGTCGGTCGACCCGGAGGCGAGTGGGCGGGAGCCTACGGACCCCAGTCCGCGTTGAGGACGAGCTGCACGCCGCTCACGGCAAGGCGGCCGCCTTGGCCGCCGCTCAACGAGATGAGCTGGAGGCTGGGCGAGGCGTTCGTGGCGACGGCGACCTCGCTGCCATCCGGCGACCATGTCGCAGTCGTCGCGCCCGCGGCGCCCGCCTTCGTCACGGCGCCGTTCGTCGCATCGACGAGGCAGAGGGTCGTCGTGACAAGAGCGGCGAACTGGCAGACGGCGACGATCTGGCGGCCGTCCGGCGACCAATCCGGAGACGCGATGCTCACCGGTCCGCGCTGGCTGAGCCGCGCGGCCCCCGACCCGTCCGACCGAGTCACGAACAGTGCATACAGCTCGGACGCGTCGGCGGTTCCTGCCACGAGACTCGGAAAGGCGATCCGGCTGCCGTCAGGCGACCAGGCCGCACGGCCGCCGATGGGGACCCCTGTGTCCACCAGGTTCGAGCCGTCGGCGTCCACGACCGCGAGCTTGAACTGGTTGTCGGCGCCGGCTCGCATGAAGGCGATCCTCGTGCCGTCGGGCGACCAGCTGGGTGCCTCCTCCGCGACGGCCCCACCGCTCGTGAGGGCCTGGACATCCGTCCCGTCCGCGTTCATCACGAAGATCCGATACCCGATCGTGCCGGCCGTGGCCCGGCCGAAGGCGATCTTCGTGCCGTCCGGCGACCAGCTGGGCCAGTCGTCATGCGGGCCCGAGGTGAGCGCTCGGAGATTGCTGCCGTCGCTGTCGATCGCGTAGATCCGGCCGGACCCATCGCCGGCGCGGCCGACGAACGCGATGCTCGAGTGCGATGACTTCGTGATCTCGTCGAACCGCGCGAGGTCCGAGATCGTTCCGCCGAAGTCGAAGCTCGCCAGGATGTCGATCTTGACCGGGTCGACCCCGTCGGGCCAGGTCAGTGGGACGCTCACGTGCCCGTCGGGCGGGGCATCCGCATCGCTGAATGACGCCCCTTCGCCCGCGACGGTGAGCTCGACGTCGATCGCCTGGTCGTGCCGGACAGCCTGGCCGTCGATCGAGTAGCCGACCGGGACGGTCACGGTGCCCTTGTCGCCGGGCTTCGACGCGGAGTAGCTGCGCGACGGATCGATGACGACCTGGACGCACAGCTTGTCGAGGAGGCTCTCGTAGTCGAGCTGGTTGGCGGTCGTGTCGATGCCCCACTCGTGGGCCTTGGCGTGGGGTGTCTCCAGCGCAAGGTAGGCATCCGCGATCGCGGTACTGGGCTGATCCGCTGCCCCGATGCATTCGAAGTTGTATGAGCTGAACCAGTTCCCGAGGAACGCCGCGGCCAGCGCCTTCGACTCGGCGAGCTCGGGATTCACGGTGAAGCCGGCGAAGAAGCTCCCGCCAAGGTCGATGCCCTCGCGCCACAGGTCGTAGGCATCCACGGTGGCCTGGGCCTCGGTCACGTCGTCGACGATCGAGCCCTTCGACTCGAGGACGAGGTTCGGCTTGATGAGGTTCTGGTAGCAGTCCTTCAGGTCGCTCGTCAGGTCCGGGGCCGCGTTCGGCTCGTTCCGGGCGGCCTCGTGGATGTCGTCCTCGATGCGGTTGTACAGCTTGTCCTGGGTATCGCACGGGCCGAGCGGCACGAGCGGGACGTTGCCGGTGCCGGCGCCACTGAAGTGCTCGACCTCGAGGGT
>DASUHU010000074.1:0-3563 GCA_036273395.1 Candidatus Limnocylindrales bacterium | reverse complement strand
CGATCGACCGGGAGGCCGGCCCCCGCCCACTGCGCGAGCGCGTCGGCGTACAGCGCCCGAGCCTCGTCGCGATGGCCGTCGAGGCCGGCGATCGCCGCCTGGAGGGTTGTCGTGGACGCGAGCGGAGCCGGCCCGAACGCGCGGAGATCCGTGAACCGGCCCATGAGCCGCTCCATCTCCGCTCGGTCGCCGGCCCAGAGGGCGGCTCGGGCGGCCTTCGGAAGATCGGTTGGAGCGTTGATGTCGATGACCGAGGACTCCTCCCACTCCGTCGCCGCCTCGGCGTAGCGACCCTCCGCGAGTCGCGCGGGAGCGGCCGCCCCGTGGTAGTTCGAGGTGGAGGTGCTGTCGCCGCCCTCCACGAGCCCGCGATGCTCCTCGAGCAATTCCTCGACCGACTCACCTCGATAGGCCCGGACCTCCTCCAGGCCTCGCATGACCGCGTGGCGCTGGCCGGTGCCCAGATCCTGGTCCAGCAGCTGACCGGCCTCGGTCTCGACCCAGTCCCAGTCGCCGATGCGGGCGGCGGTTTCGAAGGAGTTTCCTGCCGCAGTGACGAGCTGGGTCCTGAGGCCCAGGCGGCGCGCCAGCGCATACGCCCGGCGGGAGTAGTCCAGGGCCATGACCGGGTCGCGACCGACGCTCGTCGCGCTGATGTTCAGGAGGGCTCGAGCCTGGGTGGTCGCGATCCCGTGCTCCTCGGCGAGCCGATAGCCGCCATCGAGGAGGGCGATGCCCTCGTGATAGCGACCCTCGAGTGCGATGAGCGAGCCCTTCGAGACCATCGCCTCGGCAATCTGGGCGTAGTCGTCGACGCGCTCCGCCCGCGTGAGGGCCCGATCCGCCAGCTCGATCGCCTGGGTGTGGTCATCGAGGAACCACAATGCCCTCGCGAGCTGGTGCTCGAGCATCGCGAGGGCGGGGTGGTCGCCGAGGTCCCCGAACTCGTCCACCGGCGGCGTGAGGAGCTCTACGGCCTCCGAGCGCCGCCAGGCATTGATCAGGGCCTGTCCGAGCAGCGCGGTCGCTCGAGCCGTGCCGGGCCGATCGTCGAGCTGGCGACGCTGTTCCACGGCCCGCCGGAGATGCATCTCCGCGGCCTCGACCTGGGCGGCCTGGCCGAAGGCGGCGCCAGCCCGTTCCAGGAGCTCGGCCACCTCGACCGGGTCCGAGGTGACGTCGATTGCCTCGAGAAGGTACGCCGCTGCCTGCTCGTGGCTGCCGAGCGAGGCCGCCCGCACGGCCGCCGCGCGGAGCGCGATTCGCGCCTGCGCAGCCAAGGCTTGCGCCTCCTCGTCGCCCGTGGAGGCGCGGTAGGCGGCGAGGTAGTGAGCGGCAAGGGCACCCGCCAGCTCCTCCTCACCGAGCGACTCGAAGTAGCGAGCGGCGGCGAGATGCCGGGCGCGGCGATCCCGCTTCGCGAGGGTGCCGTAGGCGACCTCGCGAATGAGCGCCTGGACGAACGCGTACTGCCCGCGCTCGGGTGAGCGCGGATCGACCTCGCGGGTCACGAGCTCGCGGCGCGCGAGCGTCCGGACGTGGCCCTCGAGCGTGGCCTCGTCCAATCCGGACACCGCCGCGAGCGACGGCACCGTGAAGCTCTGGCCGAGCACCGCCGCGTCCTGGAGCACGCTCCGATCCGCCGCATCGAGCGCGTCAAGGCGAGCGGCGATCAGCGCCTGGAGCGTTTCGGGGATGGCGAGGGTCTCGATCTCGGACACGAGCTGGTAGGCGCCGTCGACCTCGGCCAGGCGGCCCTCGGCCACGAGCATCCGGACCGTCTCGACGGCGTAGAGCGGGATCCCGTCGGCGCGGGCCACGATCGAGCGGACGATCGGTTCCGGGAGGCCCGCGACGAGGCCCTCGAGGAGGTCGCGCATCGCGCCATCGGACAGCGGCTCGAGGTCGAGGGCAACGAAGTTCCGCCGGCCGGCGCCCCAGGTCGGGCGACGCTCGAGCAGCTCCGGCCGCGCGAGCGTCACGACGAGGAGCGGGACGCCGCGGCTCCAGTCCTGGACATGGTCGATGAAGTCGAGCAGGCCCGGATCGGCCCAATGGAGGTCTTCGAAGACGAGGATTGCCGTGCCCTTCTCGGCGATCCGCTCGAAGAACGTCCGCCAGGCCGAGAACAGCTCCTCGCGGGTGCTCGTCGTCGCTGTCTCCAGCCCGAGGAGGGCCAGGAGCGCGCTCTCGATCCATGGCCGCTCTGTCTCAAGCGGGGCCCATCGGGCGACCGTCTCGGCGAGCTTCGCCCGGGTCGTCGCCTCGTCATCGGTCTCCGCCAGCCCGGCCCGGCTCCGGACCATCTCGCCGAGGGCCCAGAAGGCGATGCCCTCGCCGTAGGCGGGCGACCGCCCGGCATGCCAGTAGACGGTCTCGGCGATCCCGTCGAGGTACTTGTTGAGCTCCCAGGACAGGCGGCTCTTGCCGATCCCCGCGACGCCGGTGATCGAGACGATCCGGACGCGGCGGTCCTTGCCGGTCTGGTGGACCAGCTCCTTGAGGAGCCGGAACTCGTCGTCCCGCCCGACGAACGGTGCCTCCAGGCGGTCGGACCGACCGCGCCCGCCTCGCTCCGCCACGACCCGCAGCGCACGAAAGGCCGGCACGGGTGCCTCCTTGCCCTTGAGCTGCTGCTCACCGACGGCCTCGAAGACGATGGCCGAGCTGGCCGCCCGCTCCGTGCTGTCACCGACGAGGACCGTCCCGGGCGGCGCGACCGACTGGAGGCGGCTCGCGGTGTTGACGAGGTCGCCCGCGACCATGCCCTGATTGGTCGCGCCGAGGGTGACCGCCGCTTCGCCGGTGAGGACCCCGGCCCGGGCCTGGAGTCCCGGACCGATCGACGGGATCGTGGCGACGAGGTCCAGGGCCGCCCGAACGGCCCGCTCGGCATCGTTTTCGCGGGCGATCGGCGCCCCCCACACCGCCATGACCGCGTCGCCGATGAACTTCTCGACCGTGCCGCCGTAGCGCTCGATGATCTCGCGCGATCGCTCGAAGTAGCGCGACAGGAGGTCGCGGGTCTCCTCGGCGTCGCGACCCTCCGCGAGGGTCGTGAACCCGACGAGATCGGCGAACAGGACCGAGACCAGGCGTCGCTCGGCCACCGCGGCGGCCCCCGAGGGCGTTGGAGGGGCCGGGGCCTGGCGCGGGACGATCGTGCCCGTGGCCGCGCTCGTCGCCGTGCCGCAGTTCGAGCAGAACCGGGCGCCGGCCACGAGGGTCGCGCCGCAAGCGGCGCAGGCCTGGCTGAGCGCCGACCCGCACTCCGAGCAGAATTTCGCGCCCGCGGCATTGGCCGTGCCGCAGTTCGAACAGACCATGAGGTCCCGAGCGCCTCCGTGGCCGAGATCGGACGCACCGTGGCTGCGACCGTCGTTCGGAGAGTACCCGCTGTCCACACGGCTCGTCTGCGCATCGGGCGCCAACGCCCGAAACGGCCCGACGAGCTTGATGGGTAGGCTGAAACTCGCCGAATTCCGGCGCGGCGGGCCCTGGGCCCAACTCCCTCACTGCCGCCGATCATGGAGGCGGGCCGCGTCCGGGTCCGTCAGGGCCGC
>DASUHU010000073.1:0-2758 GCA_036273395.1 Candidatus Limnocylindrales bacterium | reverse complement strand
GCCCCACGTGCCGTGGAGCGTGAGGCGGTAGACCGAGTAGCCCTTCTCGGCGACCTGGATGGGGTAGAGGCGAATCTCGCCCGCGTGCACCGCGACCGCGCCCGATTCGTTGATCGCGGCCGCGGCGCGGAGGTGCTCGGGATGATGCTCGGCCAGCCAGCCGGCGCCGGCGTGGCCGCCGGCCTCCTCGTCCGCAGTGGAGGCGAGGAGGACGTCGCGCCGGAGCCCCGGGACCGGGTCGCTCGCCGGGTCCCGGCCGGCGGCCCGGGCCTCGGCCGCGAGGAGCCGGACGACCTCGAGCTCCATCGCCACGAGGTCCTTCATGTCGACCGCGCCGCGGCCATACACGTATCCGTCGACCAGGTCGGCGGCGAACGGGTCGTGGGTCCAGCGGTCGAGCGGCGCCGGGACGACGTCGAGGTGGGACAGCAGGAGCAGCGGCTCCCCGCCCGTGCCGTCGCCGCGCAGGCGTGCGACCACCGAGCCTCGCCCGGCCACCGGCTCGTGGACCTCCGGCCGGAGCCCGGCATCGGCGAGCGCGTCCGCGATCCACTGCGCCGCGGCCAGCTCCGGCCCCGGCGGATCCGGCGGGTTGATGCTCGGGATGCGGATCAGGGCCCGGAGCGACTCGATCAGCCGGTCGTGGGCCGTGGACCAGGTCGCCTCCTCGAGGGCCGCCGAGGGCCGCGCGTGCGCGGAGGACCGGTCGTGGGCCGGCGCGACGTCAACCACCGATCAGGTTCTCGACCACGCCGAGGGCGAACGCCCCGAACACGATGAGGAAGACCACGAGCAGCAGGATCCGGAGGTAGTAGCGCTCCTCGCGGCGACCGGCCTCTGGATCGGGATCGTTGCCGCCCGCGATGTACGGGCTGTCGAGCCCCCGCGACCGCGCGATCCGGGCCCGTGGCGAGTCGTAGGCCTCGGGGTCCGGCGGCAGGGAAGCGTGCGGCGGCACGGAAGCCTTCGGCGCCACGGGAGCGGTCGGGCCGGGGCCTGAGGTGGGCACGCCCCCGATTGTGCGACCTCGCGGCTCGGGCTGCCGGGGACCGGCTCGGGCTGCCGGGGACCGGCTCGGGCTGGCCGGACCGGCTCGGGCTGGCCGGACCGGCTCGGGCTGCCGGGGACCGGCTCGGGATGCCCGGACCGGCTCGCTATCCTCGGCGCCGATGGACGACAAGGTCGAGCTGCTGCGGCGCGTGCCCCTGTTCGCCGAGCTCGACGATCGGCCGCTCCAGGCCATCGCGACCCTCGCTCGCGAGCGAGCGGCCAAGGCTGGCGAGGTCCTCACCCGAGAGGGCGAGCCGGGCGACGAGTTCTTCGTGATCGCCGATGGCACCGTCCATGTCGAGCGCGCGGGCGAGGAGCTCCGCTCGATCCTGGCCGGCGGCTTCCTCGGCGAGGTGGCGCTCGTCGAGGGTGGGTCCCGCACCGCGACCGCCACGTGCGCGACCGATTGCCGGCTGCTCGTGCTCGGCCGGTTCGAGTTCGAGCGGGTCCTGGCGTCGTTCCCGGGCGTCCGGGAGCACGTGCTCGCGGCGATCGCCCGGCGTCCGCACGGGCCCGCCGACTGAGCTACGCGGAGGCGCCCTCTGCCGCCGCCTCCGTCGCGAGCCAGGCGTCGACGAGCTGCCCGAGCGTCGGGAGGCTGACCGCGCCCGACCCGAGCACGACGTCGTGGAAGCGCTTGATGTCGAACCGCTCGCCCAGCTGCGCGCGGGCGACCGCCCGCAGCCGAAGGATCTCGAGCTGGCCGATCTTGTAGGCCAGCGCCTGGCCCGGCCAGCCGATGTACCGATCGACCTCGTTCTCGATGTTGTTCAGCCCGAGGGCCGTGTGCTCGGTGAGGTAGTCGATCGCCTGGGCCCGTGACCAGCCGAGGGCGTGCATGCCCGTGTCCACGACCAGCCGGCCCGCCCGCCAGGCATCGAACGACAGGATCCCGAAGTGGTCCAGCTCGCCCGAGTAGAGGCCCATCTCGTCGGAGAGGCGCTCGGTGTAGAGGCCCCAGCCCTCCGCGAAGGCGGTCGAGCCGAGGTTCTTCTGGAAGGCCGGGATCCCGCCGAGCTCCTGGGCGATCGCGATCTGGAGGTGATGGCCCGGGATCGACTCGTGGAACGCGAGGCACTCCGCCTCGTAGCGGGGCCGGGTCTCGGGCGCGTGGAGGTTGATGTAGTAGCGACCGGGTCGGCTGCCATCGATGGCCGGCCACGAGTAGTACGCGATGGTCTGGTGCTCCTGGGCGTGGGTCGGGACGGGCACGACCTCGCAGGCCGCGCGGGGCAGCCGGCCGAACCAGTCCGGGATCGCGGCCTCGGCCCGCTCGAGCGACTTCCGGGCCGTCGTGAAAACCTCTCCGGCGGTCGTGAAGCGGAGCGCCGGGTCGTCGCGCAGGGCGGCGATCGTCGAGGCGTGGTCCTTCGTCCCGAGGACCCGGCCACCGAGCTCCACGAACTCGGCGTCGATCCGGTCCATCTCCCGGCGGCCGGTCTCGTGGATCGCCTCCGGCTCGAGGTCCAGGGTCGTGTGGACCCGGATGAGGGCGCGGTAGGCCTCGGCGCCGCCCGGGAGGTGGCACAGGCCCGGGCGCTCCGGCGGGCGGGCCTTCGGCAGGATCTCCGAGCGCAGCACCTGGCGGTAGCGCTGGAATGCCGGGGCGGCGACTTCGCTCACCGCGTCCATGAGACCCTCGCGGAACGCCGCGACATCGGCGTCCGACCAGTCGGGATGGTCCTCGGTCGCCGGAGCGGCGAGCTTC
>DASUHU010000072.1:0-5164 GCA_036273395.1 Candidatus Limnocylindrales bacterium | reverse complement strand
CAGAGGGCGAGCAGGTGGTGATCCGAGTCGGTCAGCGTGCCGCCCCGGCGGATCGTGATGAAGCGGGGATCGCGTTCCTTCGGCAGGATCACGCGGTCGACTCTAGACCGGCTTGAACGCCTCGAACGGCTGGCGGCACTCGGCGCAGTGCCAGACCATCCGGCACAGCGTCGGCCCGAAGGCGCTCTGGAGGCTCGTCCGCTCCGAGCCGCAGAACGGACACGGAACGGGTGCGTCGAGGTCGAGGGCGGAGCCGGCCGACGAGCCGGCGGGCGGCAGGTCGAGCATCGGCAGCGCGCGGCCCGAGGCGACCCAGGCCGGGGGCGCGAAACCGGATCGACGGAGCTTCTCGCGGCCCGCCGGCGAGATTCGATCGGAACTCCAGGGCGTCGCGAACGAGACATCGACCGACACCGGCCGACCGAAGGCCTCGAGCCGGTGCGCGATCGCGTCGCGGATGACCTCGATCGCCGGGCAGCCCACGAACGTCGGCAGCAGCTCGACCCGGATGCCCGGGTCGCCGGATTCGACCTCGATCTCGCCGATCATCCCGAGCTCCACGACCGAGACGTTCGGGATCTCGGGATCGGGGACCTCCTCGAGGGCGGCGAGGACCGACTCGCGGGTGAGGGCCGGCGCTGGCTCGATGGCCGCGGTCACCAGATCGCCTGCGGGTCCGTGGCGCGGACCATCGTGAACTGCGAGTGGAGCCAGTCGAAGGCCTTGCCGTGGCTCATCCGTCCCACACCGAAGCGAGCGGGAGCGGTGACCCGCGCCTCCGCCTGCTGCGGCTGCAGGTCCAGCCCGAGCGGCACGAGGATCGTCGTGAGGTCGGCTCGCCAGGCCGCCTCCGCCGCGGCGAGCGGCCGAGTGAGGATCCCCGCTTCGAGGAGCTCGGCCTCGCCCGCGAGCGGCGTGAAGACCGAGGCCGCGTCCGGTTCGAGAGCGGCGAGGGCCGCCTCGAGCCGCCGTCTCGCCTCCGTGCCGCCCTCGGCCAGCCGCCGGAGCCACGCGACCGCGTGCATCCGGTGGTAGCGCTCCTCGCGCCGGAGCTTCCCGACGAGATCGGACAGGGGCGCGAACCCGTCCCCGATCGATCCGAGTCGCGCCTCGTCGGCCAGCTCGTACAGGAACCGCCGGGCGATCGTGTCGGCCCACGTGCCGCGCGCGTGGTCGAGCAGCGCGGCGTGCCGGTACTGCGCCGGCGATCGGTCGTAGGCGATCGCGTCGGCGTCGCGGCCGTCGTCGAGGATCGCGGCGAGCAGCTCGTACAGGCCGCGGGCGTGCCCGAGCTCGTCCTGGGAGATCGAGCTCATCGCGACGTCCTCTTCGAGGACCGGGGCGATCCCGGTCCATTCGGAGTCCGTGAAGCCCGAGACGAACTCGTCGTCGGCCATCGACAGCACGAGGTCGCCGAGCGCGCGGCGCGTCGCCGCGCCGAGGGGAGCGACGGCTCTCGCCACCGCCTCCGGATCGATCGTGGTCGGGCGGACCGTCGCGGGACCCGTTGCCGGGCCGGTCATGCGCCCGCTCCCCCACGGCTGGGGCTCGCCTCCGGACCGCTCGCGCCCCGGCGCCCGGTCGTGTCGTGCGCGGCGGCTCTCGCTCCCGGCTTGGTCGTGCCGGCTCGACCGCGCGCCGCCGCGAGCTTGTCGCGCATCACGTAGCCGCCCGGCTTCTTGAACGAGCGGTCGAGCGGCGGATGGAGCAGGTCCGCGTCCTCGAGGACCTGGATGTCCGATCGCCGGACGATCCACAGGCGATCGCTCTCGCCCCGTCGCCCGAACAGCTCGCGGGCGTAGTGGAGCGCGAGCTCCGGGTCGGGCGCGAGGACGTTCCCGCCGTGGCGCATCGGGTCGCCGTCCTTCTCCTGGCGGAAGACCTCGTACGGCTCCATGCGCTCCGCCGCGGGTTGCCGCTTCCGTGTGGGCCGCCGCTCCGCCGTCGTCACGCGGCGAGCACCGGCGCGACGCCGAGGACCTGCTCTCGGACCCAGCGCGTGTCCTCGCGGTTGAGGCGCCGGAACTCGAGGCGCTCCTGGGACTTCGGGCCGTGGCCGGTCACGACGGTCCGGAGCTCGTTCCAGTCCGGCTCCGAGTAGCGCCACTCGCCAGCGGCCTGGTCGAACCGCAGATCGGGATCCGGGATCGACAGCCCGAGCTCGAGGATCCGGGGCACGTAGATCGTGAGGAACTCCTGGCGGAGCTCCTCGGAGGTCTTGGCCTTGATCCGCCAGTGGAGGTCGCGGTCCTTCGATCGATCGCTGCGCGGGCCGTGCATCTGCATGAGCGGGCCCCACCATCGGTCCAGGGCGTCCTGGACGAGATCGCGCTGGGCCGGCGTGCCGTTCACGAGCGTCACCACGACATCGCGGCCGTGCATGATGTGAACCGACTCCTCCCAGCAGATCTTCTGCATCGTCCGGGCATACGGCGCGTAGCTCGAGTCCCGGAGCGCCTGCTGGGCGACGATCGCCGCCGCGTCCACGAGCCAGGCGATGATCCCGATGTCGCCCCACGAGGCGGTCGGGTAGTGGAAGACGTTGTGGAACTTCGTCTTGCCCGCGATCAGGTCGTCGAGCATCGCCTCGCGCGGCTTCCCGAGGTCCTCGGCGACGCGGTAGAGCAGCTGGGCGTGCCCGACCTCGTCCTGGACCTTGGCCGTGAGCGCGAGCTTCCGGCGGAGCGTCGGGGCTCGCATGATCCATTCCCGCTCGGGGAGCACGCCCATGAGCTCGCTGTTGGCGTGCATCTCGACGAAGCGCAGGACGGCGGTCCGGTACTCGTCCGGCATCCAGTCGGTCGCCTCGATCTTCCCGCCCGCGGTGACATGCGCCTCGAAGTGGGCGAACCGCTCGTCGTGCGGCAGGTCGTCGTTCCAGGGCCGCTCGCTCCGCTGCCGCACCGGGAGCACGGGATCGAGCGCGAGGGGATCGGTCATCGGGACGCCTCCAGGGTGCGCAGCGTGAGCTCGACGAGATGGTCGGCGATTCGGTCCGCCGGCAGGCGGCCTTCGGGGTCATACCACGTGGCAACGCCGTTGAGGGTGGTCAGGACCACCGTCGACGCGATGGCCGGATCGGTCATCCCGAACGTGCCGTTCGCGATGCCATCGGCGATGTGCCGCCGGAACCGGTCCTCGTAGGCGTCCCGGCGCTCCAGAACGGCGGCCCGACGCTCCGGTCCGAGGGCCCGCCACTCGTGGACGAACACCGTCGCCTCGCCGACGTCGTCGGTCACGACCCGGACGTGTGCTCGAACGAGCTGCTCGATCGCTTGGGCGGGGTCACCCGGTCGGGTGGCTTCGGCTCGCGCCTCCGCGGCGTCCGCCGCGGCCTCGAACCGCCCGGCCGCCCGATCGACGATCGACGAGAGCACGTCCTCCTTGGAGGTGACGTGGGCGTACAGGCTCGGGCCCTGCATCGAGAGCGCGCGGGCGATGTCGCGGACGCTCGTGGCCGCGTAGCCGCGCTCGCGGAAGAGGTCGCTGGCGACGTCCTCGATGGCCCGGCGGCGGGACAGGGGTTCGACCACGATCCTGAGGCATCCTCCTAACGAACGATCGTTAGGCACACGATGCGTCAGACGAGGGCCGACGTCAAGTCCGCGATCAGGCAACGCGTCGGCAGGTGGGAACCGCGATCATCCTGTCGGCGTCGAGGCGGCAGTCCGGGCCGCCGACCGACCGGTGGCTCGGACCTTCGAACGGAAGGATCACGCTCGATGCGACGTCTTCTCGCCATCAGCCTCTCGGTCGCAGCGCTGCTCGCGCCCTCGGCGGCGCTCGCCGCAAACCCGGCATCGACAGCCGCGACCCCACCGGGGGCGCGCGACCGCGAGTTCGTCATCCAGGGCCTCGTGCTCGGCCAGCAGAAGATCGAGGCGAGCGGCAAGCTCGCCATCCTGGCTGGCAGCCTGGTGGCGTCCGTCGGGTGCAATTCGATCGGCGGAAAGGTCAGCCTCGATGGCGATACGGTCACGATCGACACCCCGCTCGTCATGACCGAGATGGCCTGCCCGGGCCTCGATGGCGACACCGAAGCGACGCTCATCAAGATCCTGTCGCTCGGGCGATTCACGATCACGGACGGCGGCTGGTTCGCCGACGGCGGCGCGATCCTCGCGGAGGAGCTGCCGACGGCCCAGCCCGGGCCGGATCAGACGCCGCCCGACTACCCGGGCGGGGTCGAGCCCAGCGGCGTGCCGGTCCCGCTCGAGTCGTGCCCGCCCAACCAGGCGACCGGTTCGGGTTCGGGCTCGGGCAGCGGCGGCGGATCGGTTTCGAGCGGCGGGACCGTGACGGACGGCGGACCCGCCACGGGTGGCGGGGCCGGCGGCAGCGATGGGTCGGCAGGATCCGGTGGCGAGCCGGGCAGTGAGCCCGGCAGCGGTCCGGACGCCTCGCCCGTCGACGTTCCCCCCGCGACACCCGTCGTGGAGCCGGTTCCGGTCGAGTCCGGCGCAACCGTTCCGGAGCCCCCGATCGAGATCTCACCGCTCCCCGTCGACCCGGGCATCGTGCCCACCGATCCCGGCATCGCACCCGTGCCGGTTCCGCTTCCCGAGCGGTCCGCGGAACCCGGCGACTGCTACGCCGTGCCGGCCGATGCCCTGAACGGGATCGCGGCGCCGGGCGAGGCGCAGACCGGGAGTGGCACGGCGGCGGATCTGGCCACCCGAGCCGTGGCCGTGGACACGGCGACGTGGCCGTTGCTCGCGGTCCTGTTCGTGGCGGGCATGGCGATCGTCGGGATGGCAGGTCGGTGGATGCTGGGCGCGCGGCGCCCGGGGACCGCGACAGCCGCAGGGGCGGCCGCGACGGGCGACGTCACTCGCCCCTGAAGCTCGCCTCGCGCTTCTCCACGAACGCTGCGAGGCCCTCCCGGTGGTCGGCCGTCCGGCCGGCCATGTCCTGGAGGTACGCCTCGTACTCGAGGACCGACTCGAAGTCGCGGTCGTAGGCCGCGTCGAGGGCGCGCTTCGTGAGCGCGATTCCGATGGGCCCGCCGGCGGCGAGCCGGGCCGCGATCGCCTGGGCCTCGCTCACGACCTGGTCCTGGGGCACGACCTTGAGCACCAGCCCGAGCCGTTCCGCCTCGGCCGCCGAGATCGGCTCGTTCAGCAGCGCCATCGCCGCCGCTCGCGCCGGGCCGATGAGTCGCGGC
>DASUHU010000071.1:0-2747 GCA_036273395.1 Candidatus Limnocylindrales bacterium | reverse complement strand
CAACGACCTCAGCTTCGAGGTGCCGGCCGGGAAGATCTGCGTGCTCGTCGGGCCATCGGGCTGCGGCAAGACGACGAGTCTCAAGATGGTCAATCGGCTCATCGAGCCAAGCAGCGGCCGGATCCTGATCGGCGGCACGGACGCTGCGACGCGCGACGTCATCGAGCTCCGGCGGAGCATCGGCTACGTCATCCAGCAGGTCGGGCTGTTCCCCCACCAGACGATCGGCGTCAACGTCGAGACCGTCCCGCGACTGCTCGGTTGGGACGAGCCGCGTCGCCGGGGACGCGCCGACGAGCTGCTGGACCTCGTCGGGCTCGATCCGGCCCGCTATCGGAATCGCTTCCCGAGCCAGCTCTCCGGCGGCGAGCGCCAGCGCGTCGGCGTGGCCCGGGCCCTCGCGGCCGATCCGCCGGTGCTGCTCATGGACGAGCCGTTCGGGGCGGTCGATCCGATCGTCCGGGACCGCCTCCAGAACGAGCTGCTGAACCTCCAGGACCAGCTCGCCAAGACGATCCTGTTCGTGACCCACGACATCGACGAGGCGATCAAGATGGGCGACCTCGTCGCGGTCATGCAGGCCGGCGGCCACCTCGCCCAGTTCGCCTCGCCGGACGAGATCCTGGCCCGACCCGCCTCGGACTTCGTCGCCCGGTTCGTCGGCGCGGATCGGGGGCTGAAGCGCCTCGCGCTGACGCGGGTCGAGGCCCTCGAGCTGATGCCGGCGGTGACCGCGACGCCCGGGAGCGACGCCGCGGAGGCCCGCCGTCGGGCCCTCGCCGACCCGTTCCCCTACCTGCTCCTCGTCGACACGATGGGCCGGCCGATCGGCTGGGTCGATCAGGACGAGATCCCGACGAGCGGCACGCTGGGCGAGTCGCTCGCGCGCGAGATGTCGCCGCTCCTGGATCGCCGGACCACCCTGAAGGACGCGCTGGCCCGGCTCATCGAGGCCGGCGTCCAGGCCGGGATCGTCGTCGACGCGAAGGGCGCGGCAATGGGTCTCGTCACGCCCGAGACGATCCTCGGCTGGTCGCGCGACGCCCGCGCCGCGGAGGCCGGGGCGGCCGAGGCGCAGGCTGCCGAGGCGCGGCCCGCCGAGGCCGAGACCGCTGAGCCCGGGGCCTCGCCGGGATGATCGACTGGGGCTGGATCGCCGGTCACGTGCCGGCCATCGGCGGCCGCCTCGTCCAGCACGTCGAGTTCGCCGCGATCGCCCTCGTCGTCGGGTTCGCGATCTCGTTCCTGCTCGCGGTCGCCGCCGTGCGCGCGCGCCGCTTCTACCCCCTGATCGCGGGCATCTCCGGCGTGCTGTTCACGATCCCGAGCCTGGCCCTGTTCGCGGTGTTCGTGACGATCACCGGCCTGAGCCTCCTGACCGTCGAGATCCCGCTCGTCATCTACACCCTCGTCATCTACGTCCGGAACATCGTGGCCGGCTTCGATTCGGTGCCGCCGGACGTCGTCGAGGCGGCCGACGGCATGGGCTTCACCCGGAACGGCCGCCTGCTGCGGGTCGAGCTGCCGCTCGCGGTCCCGCTCATGGTCGCGGGGCTGCGCCTTGCCAGTGTCTCGACGATCGGGCTCGTCACGATCACCGGCACGCTCGGCCAGGCCTTCGGCGGCCTGGGCTTCTTCATCTTCGACCGGCCGACGTTCGCGACGGAGATCCTCGTCGGCGCGATCGGCTCGATCGTCCTGGCGATCGCCGCGGACGTGCTGTTCGGCGTGCTGCAGCGGCGACTCACGCCGTGGAGCCAGCCGCTCCCGACGACGGACGTCCCGCGGTGAGGGTCCCGCGGTGAGCGTCCTGACGGGCCTCGTCGCCTGGTTCACCGATCCGGCTCACTGGAGCGGCCCGAGCGGGGTCCCGATCCGACTGGGGCAACACGTCGGGATCTCGCTCCTGTCGGTCGCGATCGCCGCGGCGCTCGCGTTCCCGGTCGGCCTGTACATCGGGCACACCCGCCGCGGCCAGGCGCTCGCGATCAACATCGCCAACGTCGGCCGCGCGATCCCGTCCCTCGCGGCGATCGCGATCGTCGTGCCGTTCACCCAGATGATCGACCCCGGACTCGGGTTCAACCTCTATCCGACGATCATCGCGATGGTCGTCCTCGCGATCCCCCCGATCCTCGTGAACACGTATGCCGGGATCGCCGCGGTCGATCCGGACCTGGTCGAATCGGCAAGGGCGATGGGCATGACCGAACGCCAGATCCTCGGTCGGGTCGAGCTGCCCGTGGCCGTCCCGGTCGTCGTCGGCGGGTTCCGATCGGCCTCGGTCCAGGTCATCGCGACCGCGACCCTCGGCGCGATCTACGGCCTCGGCGCGCTCGGCGGCTACCTCATCGAGGGGATCGCCCAGCGCGACTACCCACGGCTGTTCGCGGGCGTCGTGCTCGTCGCGCTGCTCGCGCTCGCCGCGGAGGGCGGGCTCGCGCTCGTCCAGCGCCGCCTCACCCCACGGCCGGCGTAGGGACTCCGCGGAGAGCGGTGGCCCCTTCGCGACCCCTCGCCTGCGTAACCGGATGAGCGTCACGGACCCGTTATGGATCCGCTGCTATGCTCCGCCGCTCGACGCATGGCCAGATGGCCCGCGCACATGGAGGAATGGACCCAATGCGGATTGCCCGCTGGGCTGCCCTCGGGGCGTCGTTGCTGGTGCTGCTCAGCGCCTGCACGACGGGTGGGGGCAGCGCTTCGAAGCCGACGATCAAGATCGGATCGGACGGCTTCTACGAAGC
>DASUHU010000070.1:0-3696 GCA_036273395.1 Candidatus Limnocylindrales bacterium | reverse complement strand
CGGCACGCTGAACACCAGGCCGCTCTCGCGGAGCCCGCGAAGGTTGACGACGGTGATGAGGATCACGAGGACGACGCAGACCGCGACGCGATCGGGATACAGGCCCGGGGCGATCGAGGTCATCGCCGCGACCCCGGCGGCGATGGAGACCGCGACGGTCAGGACATAGTCCGTCATGAGCGCAGCGGCGGCCGTCAGGCCGGCGAGCCGCCCGAGGTTCTCGCTCGCGACGACGTACGAGCCGCCGCCATTCGGGTAGGCCGCGATCGTCTGGCGATAGCTCGTGACGACGATCGCGAGCACGAGGACGATCGCGATCGTGATCGGCAGGGTCAGGGCCAGCGCCCCGGCGCCGGCCAGAGCCAGGACCCGCATGATCTCCTCGGTCGCGTAGGCCGAGGACGAGATGTTGTCCGAGGCGAAGATCGACAGGCCGGTGACGGCGTTGAGCCGCTCGGACAGCTCGTCGTGGATCGAGAGCGGTCGGCCGAATACGGTCGCTCGGACCCGGGCGACGAGGCGCCCGGTCGCCGTTCGCGGCATCGACGCGGTCTCCCGGGCGATGAGCGTCCCCGGTCCGGCGTACCGGAAATACGCGGAGTGCGGACGATCGACCCGCACGCGACGGTCCCCGAGCTTTCGCCCGGGGAGCGACGGCTGCTCGAGGCTCATGCCGGCGTGATCGCTCGACGGGTCGTGCGTGCGGGAATCGGGCGGGCGCGCGGCGCCCCGGCGAGGTCGACCTCCGGCTGGGGGCCGGTCACCGCCGGCTCGATGACGAGATCGATCCGATCGGGATTCCAGGTCGCGAGGACGGACACGAGGGACCCGTGCTCGGCGGCGAAGTCGCGCGCCGGCTCGAGGATCGCCCGCCCGTGGCGGAGGTTGGCGACGGTCACGCGTGAGGCCATCGTCGTGGCAACGAGCAGCACGGCCCGGCAGGCCAGCTCGAGCTCGGCATCGAGCTCGTCCCCGAAGTCCGTGGCCGGGTGGTGGGTCGTCACCCACGCAGCGTTCGCCACGGGGCCAAGAGGCACGGACGCTTCGGGCGGGTCGAGGCCTTAAGTTTCTCTACGGTCTTCCGGAGGGAGCCGTGCCTTCGATGGCCTCCGGGATCCCTGCGTCGACGGGCGGCTCGTCAGCGGGTGGGCGGATCCGGTAGCCCACGCCCGGCTCGGTGGCGATCAGGTCGCCCAGCGAGCCGGTCGGATCGGCGAGGGCCAGCTTCCGCCGGAGCTGGCTGACGTGGACGTAGACGTAGCTGTCCTCGCCGCGGTAGGCCTCGCCCCAGACTGCCCGCAGGATCCGGCCCTTCGTGACGACGCGGCCCGCGTCCGCGAGGAGCACCCGGAGGATCTCGAACTCGCGCGGGGTCAGCTCCACCTGGCGGCCCGCGACCCGGACCTGGTGCTCGGCCACGTCCAGGACGAGCGGCCCGACCACGATCCGACCGCCCTCGCCCACGGGACCGGTCGAGCGACGGACCGCGGCCCGGATCCGTGCGTGGAGCTCCTCCACCCCGAACGGCTTCGTGACGTAGTCGTCGGCCCCGCGATCGAGGGCCTCGACCTTCTCCGATTCGGCGAACCGGCCGGAGAGGATCACGATCGGGGTCGATGCCTCGCGCCGGATGCGACCGATGATCGTCCGGCCGTCGATGTCCGGCAGGCCAAGGTCCAGCAGCACGACGTCCGGCCGGCGGGCCTCCCAGCGAGCGAGCGCGTCGCGCCCCGTCGCCGCCTCGTCGACCGTGTAGCCGCGTGCGCGCAGGTCGCGAGCCACCGCCTGGCGCGTCTCGCGGTCGTCCTCCACGAGCAGGATCCGGACCGAGCCGATGGCTCGACGGCTGCCCGACCCCGCGGCGGTCACGTGCCGGCGCCTGCCAGCGGCACGGTCGTGGCGAGGTCCGGCGGGAGGGTCGCGATCGGCAGCTCGATGTCGACGGCGAGGCCTCCGAGCGAGCTGGCTCGCGCATCCACGGGCGCGTCCATGGCCGCCGCCAGTCCACGCACGACCGCTAGGCCAAGGCCGGTCCCGCGGCGGCCGTCGGCGGCCGGGCTCGCGGTCCGGAACGGCTCGAAGATCCGCTGGAGTGCCGCCTCGGGCACCCCCGGTCCCCCATCCTCGACGGTCAGGCGGAGCCGCGGCGGCCGGTGCTCAGCCCCTGCCGCGGCCGCCACCGGGACATCGGGCGGGACATCGGGCGGGACATCGGGCGGGATGTCCGGCAGCGGGACCGCCGACACCCGGACCACGGCGCCCGGCGCGAACTTGCCGGCATTCTCGAGGAGGTTCGTCACCACCTCGTCCAGGAAGACCGGATCCGCGGACACCGGCGTCGTCGGGAGGTCGAGCTGGACCTCGCGATCACCGAGGGTCGGGCGAAGCCGCGCGACGATCGATCCGACGACGTCATCGAGCTCGAAGACCTCGGGCTGGGCCCGCAGGGTGCCGGCCTCGATCCGACCGAGGTCCAGGAGATTCGCCACGAGCCGATCGAGCCGGAGAACCTCGTGCTCGATGGCCTCGACGCTCTTGGCCCGCTCGGGTGACGGGACGCGCGAGCCCGGGCGAAGCGTGGCGACTGCGGCGCGAATGGCGGCGAGCGGTGTCCGCAGGTCGTGGGAGACCGACTGGAGGAGGGCCGATTTGAGGGTGTCGCTCTCCCGCGAGACCTCGGCCTCGCGGGCCTCGAGGGCGAGGCGGTCCTGCACGAGCGCCTGCCCGAGCTGGTCCGCGGCGGCCGCCAGCAACCTCGCCGCGGATCGATCCGGCAGGCCGCCCCCGGCGGGCGCCTCGCCCCAGATCGAGCCGAGGGCCTGCTCGCCGACCTCGATTCGGACCCGGTACCGCGACCGCGCTCCGGATGGGCCGCGAGGCGGTCCGGGCCGACCGCTGCTCGCCGGGTGCACCCGGACCCAGGTGGCGGGCACGTCGCCGGGCGCTCGCCTGAGCACGGCGTGCGGCATCGCCAGTGGCGGCCGGCCGCCGAGGTCCGTCGGACGGCCGGGCTCCCTGGCCGGGGGTGCCTCTGCGGCCATCGCGATCCAGGCGCCCGTGGCGGCGACGATCCGCTCGCTCGCATCGTCGGGCCCGAGCGCGATCTGGACGCTGTCCATCCCGGTCGCGGTCGCGAGGACCCCTGCGATCTCGGGCAGCGCCTCCATCGTCGACCGGCGCGTGGCCAGCGCCCGGCTGACCGTGAACAGCTCGCGCGCCTCGCGCTCGCGGGCCACCGCGACCTGGGCCCGGGACCGCTGGAGCCCGGCGAGCTCGCCCACGACGAGGGCGATGAAGAGCAGCAGGCCGAGGGTCAGCCACGCGTCCGGGTCGCTGATCGCGAACGTGTGCAGCGGCGCGGTGAACAGGAAGTCGTAGACGAGGATGCTGGCCACCGCGACGAGGACGGCGCCGGCCGTTCCGCTCCCGACGGCCGTGCCGACGACCGCCACGAGATAGACGGCCGAGGCGTTCGGGACGCCGAGGCCGTCCTGGAGCATGGCCACGAGCAGGGTCGCGCCCGCGACCGACGCGACCGCGATCAGCCCGGTGCGGGCGAGGAAGCGAGGATCGATTCGCGACGGCACGGCACGATCCTACGGCCGTGCCGGCCGGTCAGTGGCGCTCGCCGGCCTCCCGGCGGGTGTCGTTCCGGTCCTGGCTCGCCTCGCGGTGGCCCTCGGGTGGGGCGCCGCG
>DASUHU010000069.1:0-3545 GCA_036273395.1 Candidatus Limnocylindrales bacterium | reverse complement strand
CTAGATGCCGGTGTCGTTCGTGCTGGTCTCGCCCTCGGCGCGACCGCGCTCGTAGGCGGCGTCCCGGCTGGCCTTGTCCGACTCCTCGTGGAGCTTGTCGCCGGTGTTCGCGACCGCGTCGCGCGCCCGGTCGCCGGCATCCGCGAGCTTGTCGCCGACGGACTCGCCGTCGGCCTTCCGCCACGTCTCCTTGGCGTCGGTCTTGGCGTCGCGCAGGGTGCTCTTGATGTCGCTCATGGGTACCTCCGTGGTCGGAGCCTTCGCTCCGGTCGAGTCGACGCTAGGGCCACGCCGCTCTCGTGAACGCGCGGGCACAGGGCCCGGACTTTGCAACCCGGTATCAGCGCCGGACCCAGCAACGGAGGAGGTTCGAGATGACCACCACAGCCGGCACATCGACCGACGAGGAGACCGGTACGACCTCGACCGGGACGCCGATCCCGATCAGCACCGATGACGTCCGCGACGCCGTCGGCGCGGTCTCGCGGCAGGTTCCCGAGGTCGCCCGCGGATCCAGGACGCTGATGGAGGACGCCATGCGAGGCATCGAGGCCAGCTCCGACGAGCGCGTCGCCGCGGGCGTCACGCTGTCGCTCGGCCTGGCGATCGGGATGCTCATCGGCGGCGCGCCGCGGATCCTGACGGCCATCGCGCTGCTGCCGGTCGCGGCGTTCGGGATCGTCCTCATGGACCGCCGCTCGACCACCGGCCGGACCCGCTCCAGCGCCTCGAGCTGAAGCCTGGACCCGCCTTGCGGCGGGCACGACCGTCCGGTGAGCCGGACGGTCGGAGGAGGGCGGGAGTCCGGCCGGGCAGACCGGGTCCCAAGGGAGGGAACGTGGCGACGAGGGATCGCCGCGTCGGATTCATCGTCGTCGTCGGTTGCTCGCGCCGACGCTTCCGACGGAACGCCGGGACATTGCAACGGCATCGCAGCCGTGCTCAGCGCGTTGGCATCGCCTCGGAGGCGAGCAGCTCGAGGGCGGCGGCGCGGACGTCCCGGGCGACCGCGTCGCAGCGGTGGATCGAACCCGCGGCGGGCGCCGCGCCGATGAGGACGGTCCTGAGTCGAGCCGAGCTGCCGGTGCAGCGCTCGACCTCGGCCGTCAGGTACCAGGCCCGCTCGGGCGGGACGGCGGGCACCTCGTCGAGCACCTCGTCCGAGACGTCCCGGAGGGCCGCCGGCGCCGGAAGGCCGTCCGGCGTCACGAGCACGACCCGATGCCCGGCGTCACGCAGGAACTGCAACGACCGCACCGCGGCCGGGTCGGGCGGAGCCGACCTCGCCGCCGAGGCAATCGCGCCGCCAGCCGAGGATGCTCCGCCGGTCGAGCCGCGGGCGCGAGACCCGACCGCCGCCGGGGAGCCGGTGATCGTGGCCGCGTCGACGTCGACGTAGACGCGCGTCACCGGACCTGCCGGCCCTCGACCGAACCGCGCCAGGCGCCGGTCGCCTGCCCGCGCGACTCGATGAAGTCCTTGAAGCGGTCGAGATCGCCCTTCACCCGCCGATCGACGACGCCGAGCGCATCGCCGGCGGACTCGATCGCGCCCTCGGGCTGGACGTCCAGCTCCAGGGTCACGCGGGTGGTGTTGGCGTCGGTCGGCTCGAATCGGACGGTGCCATCGTTCCGGGCGCCGTCGAGGCTCCGCCACGAGACGACCTGATCCGGCTCCTGCTGGACGATCTCGGCTCGCCAGTGCTTGGTCTTGCCGCCGATCGAGGCGGTCCAGTCGAGGGTCCTGTCATCGAGCTGGATCACCCGCTCGACGCCCTCCATGAACTCGGGGAACGACTCGAACTGCGTCCACTGGTCATAGGCGACCCGGACGGGAACGTCGACATCGACGTGATCGGTGATTCGAGACATCGAGACCTCCTGAAGATGCCGGACGCCCACCGAGCTCGGTGGGCGTCGACAGGTGCATGGATCCCCGCCGGCGCGGGGGAGGGGAGCGGTCGGTCAGACCATCCCGCGACCTGGGCGCGTCCGGCCGGCCAGGGCGTTCCAGATGACCACGAGGATCACCGCGCCGATGACGGCGGTCACGATCGAGGAGATGTCGAGGGCACCATTGATCGCATCGACCCCGAACAGCGCGCTGGCCAGGAAGCCGCCGATCAGGGCGCCGACGATCCCGAGCACGATGTGCCCGATGATGCCCATCCCCTCGTCACCGCGGACGAGGAGACCGGCGATGTACCCGGCGATGGCGCCGAGCACGATCCAGGCGATGATGCTCATTCGCCGAGGTCCTCCGTGGCAGGGTGCTTGGATGCGTCCGCGATCGCGGACGGGACGAAGCCTGCCCCGGCCGGGGCGGGCGCCGAACAACGCTCAGCGCCCCGGCGTTGCAAGTCCCTGACGCGTTGCCCGCGGGCCCCCGATGGGCGTGAGACGTGGCGCGCGCCCTGCCGGCCCGTGTCGGGCCCGCGTCAGACCGGCGCGGTCAGACCCGGATGACGAGCTCCAGCGGGGCGCTCCGGCGGAGGACCTCGGCGCTCGTGGTCGCGCCCCGCCAGCGGTGGAACAGCAGGTCCACCGTTCGATCGCCGACCCGCAGGTCGTGGACCGTGACCTTGCCGAGCCAGCCCGGGAGGTGCGGCCGGTCCAACTCGAGCAGGCCGTCCGCGGCCTCGGCCCGCATCCCGAGCATGGTCTGGAGGAGGAACAGCGGCGCCGCGGCCGACCAGGCCTGGGGCGAGCACGCGACCGGGTAGGGGACCGGCGTCTGGGCCTCGCCCCGATCGAACCCGCAGAAGAGCTCCGGCAGGCGGAAGTCCGGCGCGTGCTGCGCGGCTTCGAAGATCCGCGATGCGATCCGGTCCGCGGCATCGTGCCGGCCGACCCGCTTCATGCCGGCCGCGATGATCGCGTTGTCGTGCGGCCAGACCGAGCCGGTGTGGTAGCCGAGGGGGTTGAACCCGGGCTGGCCGGCCGCGTACGTGCGGATGCCCCAGCCGCAGTCGAGCGCGGGGTCGAGCAGCCGGTCCACGACGGCCGAGACGCGCTCGGGCGGGACGATGCCGCTCCAGAGCGCATGGCCCGGGTTCGAGGCGATCGATCCGACCTGGCGCTTCGCGCCGTCCAGGGCCATTGCATAGAACGCCGATTCCGGCATCCAGAACGCCTCGTTGAATCGCTCGTGGAGCTCGGCCGCCTCGCGCTCGAGCCCATCCGCGAGCGCCACGTCACCGAGCCTTCGGGCAAGGCGGGCCGTCCGGAGCTTCGCGTCGTAGACGTAGCCCTGGACCTCGACCAGCGCAATCGGGCCCTCGGCCAGCCGCCCATCACGATGCCGGACCGAGTCGCCGGAGTCCTTCCAACCCTGGTTGGCCAGGCCCCGGGGCGCGCGGCGCTGGTACTCGACGAAGCCGTCCCCGTCGAGGTCGCCGAACCGCTTGATCCAATCGAGCGCGGCCAGGGCGTTCGGCCAGAGCGAGCGGACGAGCTCGAGGTCCCCGGTCCAGCGGTGGGTCTCCTCGAGGAGGATCAGTCACAGCGGGGTCGAGTCGATGCTGCCGTAGTAGGGCCGGTGCGGCA
>DASUHU010000068.1:0-4013 GCA_036273395.1 Candidatus Limnocylindrales bacterium | reverse complement strand
GGTCGTCCTCGAGGGCTGGCGGTTCGAGCTGGACGTCGAGCCGGCCGCCAGGGCGGCGCTCCGAGATCGAGCTCGGCGTGGGCGCGAGACGGCAGGCGCCAGCGGCCCCATGGAGGTGCGTGCGATCATCCCGGGCGTCGTGGTCTCGGTGGCCGTGCGGGTCGGCGATCCGGTGGCGGCCGGCCAGGAGCTCCTCGCGATCGAGGCGATGAAGATGCAGAACGAGCTCCGCGCGCCGCGCGAGGGGACGATCCAGCGCATCGCTGCCGCCGTCGGCAGCCGGATCGAGGTCGGCGACGTCCTCGTCGTGATCGAGTAGACCGGGCATGCCGGATCGCGAGCCGTCGGACGTCGCCCCCGCGCCCGACGACTCGGCCGCCAGCCGATCGACCGCCGGTCGCGAGCGCTGGCGCGAGACGGCGCGAGCGGCGGTCATTCGGACCGCCCCCGAGCGCAGGCCGGCATTCGAGACGTCGTCCGGGATCGAGGTCCGCGACCTGTACGTGCCCGCGGACACCGCGGGCCTCGACGAGGACCGCGATCTCGGGCGGCCGGGTGAGTTCCCGTTCACGCGCGGCGTCCAGGCGACGATGTATCGCAGCCGGCTCTGGACGATGCGCCAGTACGCCGGGTTCGCGACCGCGTCGGAGACGAACCGCCGCTTCCGCTACCTCCTCGAGCAGGGCCAGACCGGGCTGTCGGTGGCCTTCGACCTCCCGACCCAGATGGGCTACGACGCGGATGCGCCCGAGGCGACCGGGGAGGTGGGCCGGGTCGGCGTCCCGATCTCGAGTCTGGCCGACATGGAGGTCCTGTTCCGGGACATCCCGCTGGGGCAGGTCTCGACCTCGATGACGATCAACTCGACCGCGGCGACGCTGCTCGCCCTCTACGTCGCTGCGGCGGAACGGCAGGGGGTCGCGCGCGGGGACATCTCCGGGACGACCCAGAACGACATCCTCAAGGAGTACATCGCCCGGGGGACCTGGATCTATCCGCCTCGGCCGTCGATGCGGCTGGTGACGGACATCTTCGAGTTCGGGGCGCGCGAGCTGCCGCGCTGGAACACGATCTCGATCAGCGGGTACCACATGCGCGAGGCAGGCGCTTCGGCGGCCCAGGAGCTGGCGTTCACCCTGGCCGACGGGATCGCCTACGTCGAGGCGGCCCTCGCCCGGGGCCTCGCGATCGACGACTTCGCCCCGCGCCTGAGCTTCTTCTTCGCCGCCTGGTCCGAGCTGTTCGAGGAGGTCGCCAAGTTCCGGGCCGCCCGGCGGATGTGGGCGAAGATCGTGCACGACCGGTTCGGCTCGTCGAACGCCCGTTCGATGGCCTGCCGGTTCCACGTCCAGACCGCGGGGTCCTCGCTCACGGCGCAGTCCGTGGACAACAACGTGGTCCGGACGACCCTCCAGGCCCTGGCCGCCGTGCTCGGCGGGGCCCAGAGCCTCCACACGAACGCGCGCGACGAGGCGCTCGCGCTGCCGACGGAGCAGAGCGCACGCCTGGCCCTCCGGACCCAGCAGATCCTGGCCTACGAAGCGGGCGTGACCGAGACGCCAGATCCGCTCGGCGGGTCGTACTTCGTCGAGACGCTCACCGACGAGCTCGAGGCCCAGGCCTGGAGCTACCTCGAGGAGATCGACGCGATGGGCGGCACGCTCGCGGCACTCGACGCCGGCTTCCAGCAGCGGGCGATCCAGGAGTCCGCCTACCGGGTCCAGCAGGCCGTGGACAGCGGCGACCAGGTCGTCGTCGGCGTGAATCGCTTCCGCGACGACGGCGCGAGCGTGAGCCCGCCACTCCAGCGGATCGATCCCGAAGGCGAGCGGCGACAGGTCGAGGGCGTCCGACGCGTCCGGGCCGAGCGCGACCCCGGAGCCTGGGAAGCGGCGATGACCCGGCTCCGCGACGCGGCCGGCGGCACGGACAACCTGCTGCCCCCGCTGATCGAGGCGGTGTCGGCCTACGCGACGGTGGGCGAGATCGCGGACGCGCTCCGGGCGGCCTGGGGCATCCATCGCGAGCTGATCACGGTCTGATGGCGCCTGCGACGGGCCGCGCCCATGCCCGCACGGCCGCCGCCGCGACCCCGGCCCCGCTCTCGCGCGCACCTGGGCGAGTCCACCACGTTGCGGTCGTCGTCCGCTCCATCGACGCCGCCCTCGGAACATACCGAGACCTGCTCGGCCTCGAGCTCGAGACGGTCATGGACATCCCCTCCGATCGGGTGCGGATCGCGTTCCTCGGGGTGGGGGAGTCGAAGGTCGAGCTGGTCGAGCCCGTCGACGACACGACGGGCGTCGCACGCTTCCTCGCGAGCCGCGGGGAGGGCTTCCACCACGTGTGCTTCGAGGTCGCCAACCTCGCCGAGAGCCTGACCCGGCTCGGGATCGAAGGCGTCGAGCTGATCGATTCCGCGCCACGCCGGGGCGCCGAGGGCCCGGTTGCGTTCCTCCACCCGCGGTCGTGCCACGGGATGCTCGTCGAGCTGATCGAGGCTCCGGGCGGTCCGGCCTGGGGGAGCCTCGGCTACGAGGCGACGGCGGTCAGCAGGAAGAGCGGGTAGCGCCGGCCGTCGCGCTCGAGCTCGGTCGCGGTCTCGATCTCGACGTCCCGAAAGCCCGCCTCGCGCGCGAGCCCGGCCAGCTGCCGCCGCTCGAAGCCGTGGTGGTGGATCCCCTCCGCGGCCGGGTCGTGGAACGTGCCGTCCTCGGCGTCGAGGTCGGCCAGGGCCAGCGAGCCGCCGGCGACGAGGAGCGCCCGGAGTCCGGCAAGCGCCGCGGGCGTGGACTCGACGTGATGGAGCACGAGCTGGGCGAGCACGAGATCGAACGGACCGCCGGCCGGCGGCGGATCGGCAACGAGCGCGAACGGCTCGGTTCGGGCGAAGGCGAGGTGCCGATCGCGGAGCTTCGCCGCTGCGACGTCGAGCATCCCGGACGACGGATCCGCGATCACGAGCTCGGCCAACGGCGTGCCGCGGGCAACGAGGCGATCCGCCAGCGCCAGCCCCAGCAATCCCGTGCCCGCGCCGACCTCGATCGCCCGCGCCCGAGAGGCGACCGCGACCCGGCCCAGGATCGCCTCGGCGACGACCTCCGACCGCTCGATGTGCTCGGGCGTGTCCCAGTCGGCCGCGCGCTCGTCGAAGGTCGCCATCGGCGTCAGCGCTCCGCCACGAGTGCCTGCTGCGACGGGGGAACGCCATCACGCCAGCCCGCGCGCGATTCGAGCCACGTGATCAGGTCGAGCTCGCCGGGCGAATGGCCCGCCTGGGTCAGCAGGACGGCCGCCTCGGAACGGTGCTGGGTGTCGTGGTTGGCAAGGTGGAGGAGCATCCCGGTGAACGGCACGCCCTCGTCGTCTCGGGCCAGCCAGCGTTCGTCGACGGATGCCAGCAGCGCGTCCATCCCGGCCCATTCGGTAGCCCAGCGAGTCCGCAGCTCGTTCGGAGCGAGCAGCGGCTCGCGCTCCGGCCTCGGCGACTGGCCGTCCTCGGCAAGGCCATGGCGCCAGCGCTGGTACGCCCCGAGCATGTGGACGAGGATGCCCCCAAGGCCGCGCTCGTCGATGACGGCCGCTCGCCGCCAGGTCTCCTCGTCGATGCCGTCGAGGACGGCCAGGACTCGCTCGGTCGCCCAGCGATCGTAGGCGAACAGGTCCCGGATCTCCGCCGGCGTCATCCCCGGTAGCCCGCCTCGCGCAGGAGCTGTGGCAGCTCGGTCGGCGATCCCGCCACGCGGAAGCCGGCGGCCTCGAGCGCGGCGACCTTCGAGGCCGCGGTGCCCTTGCCGCCGCTGACGATCGCGCCGGCGTGGCCCATGCGGCGGCCCTCCGGAGCCGAGCGGCCGGCGATGAAGGCGACCTTCGGGACGTCCGCGAGGTGCTCGCCGGCCCAGGCCGCGGCCTCCTCCTCGGCCGTGCCGCCGATCTCGCCGATCAGCACGAGGGCGTTCGTCTGGGCATCCGCGGCGAAGAGGCGCAGGACGTCGATGAACTGGGTTCCGATG
>DASUHU010000067.1:0-3426 GCA_036273395.1 Candidatus Limnocylindrales bacterium | reverse complement strand
GCTCGCCGTGCCGGGCTGGGCGACGCCGCGGACGCGCGTCCCGGCCGGGAGCGTGATCATCGCCGGCCGGATGACGGGCGCCCTGCCGATCGAGGCACCGAGCGGCTGGCACGTGATCGGTCGGACGAGCCTCGAGCTGTGGCACCCGCGGCGGGATCCGCCCGGCCGCTTGCGGCCCGGCGACGCCGTGCGCTTCGTGCCCGAACCGTGAGCGGCACGTGAGCCAGGAAATCCTGGAGGTCCTGGATCCCGGGCTCCTGACGACCATCCAGGACGGAGGTCGCTTCGGGTACGAGGCCGACGGAGTCCCGCAATCCGGGGCGGCCGATCTGATCGGCCTCGCGATCGCCAACGTCCTGCTCGGGAACGAGCCCGACGCGGCAGGCCTCGAGCTGACGCTGCTCGGTCCCCGGCTGCGAGCGCTCGTCGACGTCGACCTGGCCCTCGGCGGCGCGGACCTCGCCGCGGCGATCGAGCGCGGGGCTCCCGGTGGCGGGCAGCGAACGACGCGGGAACGGGCCCCCACCGGCTCGACCATCCGGTTGCGCGCCGGGGACGTCCTGGCCGTCGGCGGCCGGCCGGACGAACCGGGCGCCGGGTGCCGCGCCTACCTCGCCGCTCCCGGCGGCGTCGAGGTGCCGCTCGTGCTCGATTCCCGGAGCACCTGCCTGCCCGCGGGCTTCGGCGGCCTCGACGGCCGGGCGCTCCGAGCGGGCGACCGGATTGCCGCGCAGGGTGCGGGCGGGCGGCCCGAGCGGCGGCTTGCCACGCGCCGGCTGGCCGAGATCCCGTCGCCGGCGCAGCGGATCCGGGTCCTGCCGGGGCCGGCGTCGGGCGACGGCGATCCCGCGTTCGCGGGGCTGATCGAGCGGGTCTGGCTCGTCGCGCCGGAGAGCGATCGGCGCGGCCTCCGCCTCGAGCCCGCCGCGGATCCCGATGGGCTCGCGCGCCTGGCGCCGCTCGCGGCGGGCGAGCTGCCGAGCCACGGCGTCCTGCCCGGCTCGGTCCAGGTCACGCCCTCGGGCCAGCCGCTCGTGCTCATGCCCGATGCCGGGACGACCGGCGGCTATCCCGTCGTGGCCGTCGTCATCAGCGCGGACCTGCCGATCCTGGGCCAGCTCGCCCCGGGTGCCGAGGTGCGGTTCCGGGCCACGGACGCGGATGCCGCGCGCGACGCGGAGCTGGAGCGGCGGCGCTTCCTCGCGGCGCTCGCCGACTTACCCTGACGGCCAATGACCACTCGATCGCCCGCGACCCGCGCCCACGGAAGCTCCGCGGCCATCCCGGTCATCATCGACTGCGACCCCGGCCATGACGACATGGTCGCGATCCTGCTGGCGCTCGCCTCGCCCCAGCTCGAGGTCCGGGGCCTCACGACGGTCGGCGGCAACGCCACGCTCGAGCACGTCACCGAGAACGCGCTCAAGACGCTGGCCCTCGCGAACCGCGCCGACATCCCGGTCGCGGCCGGCGCGGCCCACCCGATCCGGGGACCGCTCCACACCGCCTCGCAGGTCCACGGCGAGAGCGGCCTGGACGGCGCCGAGCTGCCGCCGCCGCGCAGCGAGCCCGTGGCGATGGACGCCGTCCACTTCCTCGCCGACCAGCTGGAGCGCGCGGAACAGCCGCTGACGCTCATCCCCACCGGGCCCCAGACGAACATCGGGCTGCTGCTTCGCGAGCGGCCGGACCTCGCCGGCCGAATCGCCCACATCTGCTTCATGGGCGGCGCGGCCGGCGAGGGCAACGCGACGCCCAGTGCCGAGTTCAACATCTGGGTCGACCCGGAGGCCGCGGACATCGTCCTGCGATCGGGTATCCCGATGACGATGATCGGGCTCGACGTGACCCATCGGGCGATCTTCCCCGAGGAGCAGCGCCTCGAGATGGCCGCGCAGGGCGGCCCGACCTCGAAGATCGTCGCCAACCTGCTGGCGTTCTACCAGGCCTTCCACCGCCGCGTGTATGGCTGGAACGGGAGCCCGATCCACGACGCGGTCGCGGTCGCCCACGTTGCCTACCCGGACCTGGTCCGGAGCCAGCACGTGAACGTCGTCATCGAGCTCGAGGGCGAGTTCACCCGCGGTCGCACGGTGGCCGATCTTCGCGGCGTCACGGCCCGAACCCCGAACGTCGACGTCGGGCTCGACATCGACCGAGATCGGTTCGTCGAGCTGCTGCGCGTCGCAATCGCGTCATATGACTGACCGACACTCGGGGACGTGAGCGAGGCCGATCCACGCCGTCGCGCGGCCCGCGCGACGCCTCCGCCGCTCCGGCGCACGACCCAGGTGCCCGCCCCCACCCGCGCCGCGCGGGACCGCGATGCCGCCCGTGACGGGCCCGGCTCGTCGCCAACCACTCCCCTGCCGATCGATCGCCGCCTCGCGGCGGTTGCCGGAATCGTCGCCGTCGGGGCCGCCATCGGGATCGGCGAGCTGGCCGCAGGCCTCCTGCCCGGGAGCCCGTCGCCCCTGATCTCGGTCGCCCAGTTCCTCGTCGACGTCCAGCCGCCCGGCGCGAAGGACATCGCGGTCGGACTGTTCGGGACGAACGACAAGCTCGCGCTCGAGATCCTCATCGTCGTCGTCGGGCTCCTCATCGGCGCCGGGATCGGGATCCTGGGCATCCGGCACGCGAGCGCGTCGTCGGTCGTGATCGGCGCATTCGCCGCCGGCGGATTCCTCGCCTCGCTGCGCGATCCGACCGCGACCCCGGTCCTCGCCGCGATCGCCGCGGCGGCCGAGACGCTCATCGGCTCGTGGGTCCTGGGATGGCTGCTCCACACCGCGTCAACCGCGCCCCCCGCCACCCGCGGGACCCGGCGTGCTGTCGCCATGCCGGACTGGACGCGCCGGCGACTCCTCCAGCGTGGCGGCGCGATCGCCGCGGGATCCGTCGCGATCGGGCTCGTCGGCCGGTGGTTGCTCGATCGCTCGCAGGCCCCGATCGCGGCCACGACCCTCCCGAACCCCGCGAAGCCCGCGACGCTGCCGGCCGGCGCGGACATCTCGACCCCGGACCTCGCGAACGACGGCCTGACCCCGATCGTGATCCCGGACGACCAGTTCTACCGGATCGACACCGCGCTCCTGATCCCGACCCTCGACGTCGCGACGTGGCAGCTCCGGATCCACGGCATGGTCGATCGGGAGACCGTGCTGACCTATGACCAGCTCGTCCAGCTGCCGATCATCGAGCAGTACGTGACCATCGCCTGCGTCTCGAACGAGGTCGGCGGGAACCTCGTGGGCAACGCCGCGTGGCGGGGCGTGCCGCTCCGCACGGTCCTCGACATGGCCGGCGTCCAGTCGGGCGCCAGCCAGCTCGTCGGCCGCTCCGCTGATGGATTCACGACCGGCACGCCGACGGAGTGGGTCATGGACCCCCAGCGGACGCCGATGATCGCCATCGGGATGAACGGCC
>DASUHU010000066.1:0-5474 GCA_036273395.1 Candidatus Limnocylindrales bacterium | reverse complement strand
GACCTGCGTGGCGCCCGTTCGGCGAACGACGTCGGCGACCGCGAGGGCGATCGCGCCGCCGGGCGCGGCCGCGAACGCGCCCCCGGCCACGAGGGTCAGGTCCGCAGGCGGCCGCGCGGACAGGTCCGGTGTCACCTCGACGAGTCGGGTCAGGGCGGCTCGAGCCGCCGCGAGACGGAGTCGCGCCCCGTCGCCCGCGGAATCCGCCCAGGGTTGCGAGCGGAGGTCCCGGAGGCGATCGCCCATCCGGTGCCGGTCGAGGCTGCCGGTCGTCCACTCCAGGACGGCCTCGACGGTGGCCTCGTCCGGGTCCGGCGGGACGAGCCCGGCTCGAGCCGAGCGGACGCCCTCGACCACCGGGCCCTCGTCGGCGACCCCCGGCTGGGCAACGCCGCGGAGCCCGCCATCGAACCCGATCTCGAGCAGCTCCACCCGTCGGTCGAGGACATCGGCCAGCGAGACCAGCGTCCGGAGCGCCGTGTGCCGGGGATCCGAGCCGCGTGGCAGCAGGCCCTCGAGGATCTCGCGGAGGGCCTCGTCGGGACCCGATCGAGGACCGAGGGCGGGCGCCTCGAAGGTGCGCTCCGGCGACGCGATCCCCTGGGCGACCGGGCCCTTCGTGCCCTCGACCTCGCTCGCCGCGGCGGCACCGGGCGCCTCCCCGATGGCGTCGATCCAGGCGCGTCGAGAGGCCACGGGACCGGCGAGCACGACCCGGAGCTCCGGCCGCCGGCGCGCCACCGCGCCAACGAGCCCCGCGACATCGTCGATCGCGGCTCGCTCATCCGGGCCCGCGGGCTCGCCGATCCCGACCAGGACGGCTGCCACCTCCGGGCGCATCGCGAGGTCCGTCATCTCGCGCGGATCGTGGCTCTCGGGCGAGGCCGCGACCATCCGCCACGAGGTGCGCTCCGCGATCGCGCTCAGCAGGCCGACCGTCCGGCGCGAGGCGCCGAGCACCGCGAGCGTCGTGGGGGCTGCCGACCTCGCCTCGAGCCGCGGGAGGTCATCGATCCGGCGAGCATCGAGATCGACGGCATCGGCCAGGCCCTGATCGGCCGCGCGGACCCGCCGCGCCAGGATCGTTGCCACGGCATCGGGCTCGGCCGGGCTCGGGGCGGCGAGCGAGCCCAAGAGTCGCCAGCGGTCCCCGACTCGACCGAGGATCGCGACCGAGGTCGTCGCCGCGCCGGCGTCGATCGCCAGGATCGACCGCGGGATGGCGCTCACGGCGTCAGGCGTCCCAGGCCGTCTCCTCGGACAGCTCCTCGAGGCGCTCGATGAGCTGCTCGATGCCGTCGTCGTCCGCGAGGATCGCGGACGCGCCCGCGTCCTCGCCGCCGAACAGGCCGCGGAGGACCGGGTCGAAGAACAGCATCGCCGCGGCGCCGAGCGGGCGATACGGACGGGAGGCGTCGAGGAATGACACGGCGGAGGCGGTCAGGCCGCGGAGCTGGATCTCGCGAGCGACGCTCTCGACGAGCGCGTCGCGCTGCTCGTCGCCGAGGCCCGGCACGTCGGTCACGTTCGGTTGGACCTCCTGTCGCTGGAGAGGGGGATCCGGGGGCCCGACGCAGCGACGAGCGTACGCAGACCCAGCCCGTCGGGAGCGGCATGGTACACCCGAGGCAGGCGGGCAGCCATGGCGGTGACGACCTCCCAGGCATTGGTGGCCCTCGCCCTGGCGAGGTCCACGGCGGTGATCTCGTCGTCTCCCTGTTCGCCCAGGAGCACGAACTCGTCCGACGGGTCCACCGGTCGTCCGGGGACGTCCGTGACGTCGGCCATGACCGCATCCATCGCGACCGTGCCGACGAGCGGGACCCGCCGGCCGCGGACGAGCGCGCTGGCGCGATTCGAGAGGGACCGCGGCCAGCCGTCGCCGTAGCCGAGCGGGAGGGTCGCGATCCGGCTCGGCCGGGCGGTCACGAACGACGGGCCGTAGCTGATCCCCCAGCCGGCCGGCAGCTCCACCACCCGGACCGGACGGGCATGGAGCGAGAGGATCGGGCGCAGGCCTGCCGCCGCGACCGCCGGGGTACCGACGAGCTCGTCGGGAGCGAGCCCGTAGAGCGTCAGGCCCGGCCGCACGCCATCGAGCGCGGCGACGTTGCCGAGGAGCACCCCGCCCGATGCGGCGATGTGGCGGGGTCGGACCCGGTGACCGGCCCGCCGCAGGATGGCGAGGGCCGCGTCGAAGCGGGCCGCCTGATCCGCGGTCCGGGCCCCATCCTCCGGTGCCTGGAGGTGCGTCCAAGCGCCCGCGAGCCGGAGGCCCCGGGCGGCCTCGAGCTCCTCGACCGCAGCGGTCAGGGCCGATGGCAGGAAGCCGCCACGTCCCAGGCCCGTCTCGATCTCGAGCTGGACGGCCAGCCGGCGCTCGCCGGCGTCGGTCGCGGCGGCGAGTCCGGCCAGGAGTGTCGGGTCGCCGGCGGTCACGGTGATGCGGCGCCGGGCCAGCTCCGGCGCGACGGCTGCCGGCACCGGGTACAGCACGAGGATCGGGTCGCGGATCCCGGCCGCCCGCAGCTCCAGTGCTTCGTCGGCGGTGGCCACGCAGAAGCCCTCGACGCCGAGCCCGCCGAGGGCCCGGGCCACCTCGATTGCCCCGTGGCCGTAGGCGTTCGCCTTGACGACGGCGTGGACCGACACGCCCTCGCCGGCGAGGCCACGGAGAATCTCGAGGTTGTGTCCCAGTCCGTCGAGGTCGATCTCGAGCCAGGCGCTGCGCGGGAGCGGCGGCAGGCCAGCCCGAGCCAGGCGGGCCTCGATCGCCTCGGCCGCCCGGCCCGGGCCGGTCAGTCCGTCCCTCCGGCCTCGGGGCGGCTGCCGGCCTCGTGGGCGGCGAACCCGAAGCGCTTGCCCGAGGCGCTTCGCTCGGCGAGCGCGGCGAGGCGTTTGCGGACGATCGGGATCGCGTCGGGCAGGTCGCTCGCGAGGAGGCCCGAGTCGCCGATCCGATCGCGGACCAGGTCGCCGGCAAGCCCGTGGAGGTAGGCGCCGAGGCGGGCGGCGGGCCCGGCGGCGAGACCCTGGGCCAGGAGCGCCCCGATCACGCCGGCGAGGACGTCGCCGGTGCCACCCGTGGCAAGAGCCGGATTCTCGAACGGCAGCGCCGCGACGGCGCCGTCGGGTTCCGCGATCACCGTCCGCGCGCCCTTGAGCACCACAACCTGGGCCCAGCGAGACGCCGCGTCCCGGGCGGCCGCCGCCCGGGCCGCGTCGTCGGCGCCCACGTCGCCGTCGGCGTCGGGCTCGATACCCGCACCGGCGCGAAGCCGGCCGAACTCGCCGGGATGGGGCGTGAGCACGGCGTGGCGCGCGACGCCGGTCCACCACTCCCCGAGGGTCGCCATGGACCGGAGGGCCTCGGCGTCGAGCACGATCGGAGCGGGCGCCGGATCGTCGGGCACGTGGAGGAGCTCCCGCACGAGCTCGGCCGTCGCGAGGCCGGGCCGGAGCCCCGGGCCGAGGACGATCGCGTCGTGGTCGTGGTCGAGGATCCGGGCGAGCGCGGGCTCGGGGTCCACCTCCTCGAGGTCGTCCTCGGGCAGGGCCATCGTGGTTGCCTCGACGATCTTTGCCGCGAACAGCGGCTGGAGCGACTCGGGGATGGCGAGCGTCACGAGACCCGCGCCGGCGCGACCGGCCGCGCGGCACACCAGCAGGGCCGCCCCGGCATAGTCCAGCGAGCCCGCGATCACGAGCAGCTTTCCGAACGTGCCCTTGTGGGCCCGCGGAGGCCGGGGCGGCAGCAGCGCCGCCGCGGTGCGATCGTCGAGGACCGGGGTCGTGTCCGCGGCCGGCGCCCCCGGTTCGAGCGCTGCCGTCTCGCCATCGGCCCGCTGCCGGAAGCCGAGGGGCCGTCCGTCAGGCATCGCCGTCGACCTCGTCTCCGGCGGCGGCCTCGACCCGGACGGTGGCCGTCTCGACGCCGACGGCCTCCGCGGCGAGCCCCTGGAGGCGTTCGATTCGGGCGAGGATCCGGCGCTCGCGATCGTCGAGGCGAGCCTCGATGTCGGGAGGGAAGAGGAACCGCCCTCCGGCGGTCCGGATGCCGTAGGCGATCGCCACCGCGTAGTCGTCCTCGTGACTGATCGAGACCGCCACACGGGCCATCCCGAGCTGCTCGGCTCGCCGCTCGGCGCGGCCGTGGAGCTGGACCGCGGGCTGGCCCGTGGGCAGGCGCTCGATCTCGATCTCGCGCCAGCCGATCCCCCGCACGCCGAGGCCCAGGACCTTGCTCACGGCCTCCTTGGCCGCCCACCGCCCGGCGAGGGTCTCGGGCCGGTCCCGGACGTAGCGCCGCTCCGCGTCGGTCAGGACCCGGGCCGAGAATCGCGGCCCGAACCGCTCGAGCGCCTCGCGGATCCGTTGAACCTTGACGATGTCGATCCCGAGCTCCGAGATCGCCGGGACCGAGGCGACCGATTCCATCGGTCGGACCCTACTCGACCGTGACGGACTTCGCGAGGTTCCGCGGCTGGTCGACGTCGGCGCCGCGGGCCACGGCGACGTGATAGGCGAAGAGCTGGAGCGGCACGATCGCCACCACCGAGCTCAGCAGCTCGTGCGTGTCGGGCACCCAGCAGACGTCGTCGGCGATCCGGGCGATGTCAGCGTCGCCTTCGGTGGCGACGGCGATGACGCGGGCGTCCCGAGCCCGGCCCTCCATGATGTTGCTGACGAGCTTGTCCCGGGTGTGGGAGCGGGTCGCGACCGCAACGAGCGGGTACTCGGCGTCCAGCAGCGAGATCGGGCCGTGCTTGAGCTCGCCCGCGGGATAGCCCTCGGCGTGGATGTAGCTGAGCTCCTTGAGCTTGAGGGCGCCCTCGAGCGCGGCAGGGTAGGTCGGCCCGCGGCCGACGTACATGAAGCCGCGCGAGTTCACGTACCGCCGGGCGAGGTCGTAGGCCCGGGGCGCGTTCAGCTCCAGCGCCCGGGCCGCAGCCCCCGGCAGGGCCCGGAGCGCGGCGACGAGCTGGCCTTCGGCGTCGTCGTCGAGCGAGTCACGGAGGCGGGCGATGGCCGCGGCGAGGATGACGAGCGTCGTGACCTGGGTCACGAAGGTCTTCGAGGCCGCGACCGCGATCTCCGGGCCGGCCTGCAGGAACAGGACCGCATCGGCCTCGCGGGTGATGGCCGAGCCGACCGTGTTCGTGATGGCGACGATCGGGCAGCCGCGCTCTCGCGCCAGGCGGGTCGGGGCGATGGTGTCGGCCGTCTCGCCGGACTGCGTCACCGCGATGACGAGCGTCCGCTCGTCGAGCGGCGGCGGGTCGTAGCGGAATTCCGAGCCGGGCGTCATCCGGGCCGGCAGGCCGGTCCAGCTCTGGATCGCCGCGGCGCCGATCATCGCCGCGTACGACGCGGTGCCGCAGGCCACGAGCTCGACCCGGGTCGCGGCCCGGATCGCGTCGACGAGGGGCTGGAGCTCGGGCACGTGCAGCCGGCCGTCCCGTCCCACGCGGCCG
>DASUHU010000065.1:0-3416 GCA_036273395.1 Candidatus Limnocylindrales bacterium | reverse complement strand
GCCATCGACCAGTTCGGCAAGGTCGACATCCTGGTCAACAACGCCGGGATCACCCGCGACGACCTGATCATGCGGATGTCGCACGACGCGTTCCGGGAGGTCCTCGAGACGAACCTCTTCGGTGCGTTCTACTGCACGAAGGCGGTGACCCGCCCGATGCTCCGGGCGAAGGCCGGACGGATCGTGAACATCACCTCGGTCTCGGGCCAGGCCGGCCAGATGGGCCAGGCCAACTACTCGTCGGCCAAGGCCGGGCTCATCGGGCTCACGAAGGCAACGGCCCGTGAGCTCGCCTCTCGGGGCATCACCTGCAACGCCGTCGCCCCGGGCTTCGTGCTGACCGAGCTCACGAAGGACCTCTCGCAGGAGTGGCAGGACCGGATCACCGAGCAGACGCCGCTCGGGCGGTTCGGCACCCCCGAGGAGATCGCCGGCGCCGTCGCGTTCCTCGCCAGCGACGAGGCCGCCTTCATCACCGGCCAGGTCCTGGGGGTCGACGGCGGCCTGGTGATGATGTAGGTCGGCGCGGGTTCTAGCCGACGTTCACGCCCACCACGCTGAGCGCCGTCACCCCGAGCAGCACCGCGTCGAGGACGACGACGATCCCGACGGCGGCCCACGCGAGCACGTTCCCGATCCGCCCGTTTCGATGTCGGCCCATGAGCCGGTCGTCGTTGACGAGCAGGACCATGAAGATCAGGACGATCGGCAGGAGCAGGCCCTGGAGGTTCTGCGAGCCGACGATGACCGGCACGAGATCGAGACCCGGGATGAGCACGACGAGCGCGCCGATCGCGAGCACGAACGTGTAGATCGAGAAGAACGCCGGCGCGTCCGCGAACCGCTTCCCGACGCCGGACTCCCAGCCGAACGCCTCGCAGATCACGAACGCGGTCGAGATCGGCATGATCGTCGCCGCGAGGACCGAGGCGCCGAAGAGCCCGAACCCGAACAGCAGCTCGGCGAGGTCGCCGGCCAGCGGCTGGAGCGACTTCGCGGCGTCCGCCGCGGTGTCGATCGTCGTGCCGGCGGCGAACAGCGTCGCCGCGGTCGCGACGACGATGAACAGCGCCACGACGTTCGTCCAGATCGCGCCGCCGATCGCGTCGGCCTGCTCGAGCCGGAGCTCGTCCTCGCCGATGCCCTTCTCCGCGACCGCGCTCTGGAGGTAGAACTGCATGTAGGGCGTGATCGTCGTGCCGACGAGCGCGACCATCAGCAGCACGACCGACGGCGTCGCGTCGAAGGTGGGCGTGATCAGCGACTGCCCGACCTCGGACCAATTCGGGTGGGCCAGGAAGGCCGAGGCGATGTAGCCGACGAACACGATCGCAGTCGCGAGGAAGACCCGCTCGACCAGCTTGTACGACGGGGCGAACAGCACGAGCGCCCAGATCGCGACGGCGACGAGCGGCACGGTCACGTAGCGGGAGACGCCGAAGATCTCGGTCGCGGCGGCCGCGCCGGAGAACTCGGCGACGGTATTGGCCACGTTCGCCGCGAGCAGGACGAGCATGGCGAACGCGGTCCAGCGAACGCCGAACCGGTCCCGGATGAGGTCGGACAGCCCCTGGCCGGTCACGGTCCCCAGGCGAGCGGCCATCTCCTGGACGATCGCGAGGATCACGATCGTGACCGGGAACAGCCACAGGAGCCGGAGTCCCGTCTGGGCGCCGAGCACCGAGTAGGTGGTGATGCCGCCGGCGTCGTTGCCGGCGATGCCCGAGATGAGCCCGGGGCCCATCACCGCCAGGAACGCCACGAGGCCGCGCCGGCCGCGGAACCGTCCACGCAGCCGCAGCCAGCCGCGCACCCGGATCGCGCTGCGAGGCGCGTGGGGCCGCGGTAGCCGCTCCTGGACGGTGCTGCGCCAGGACATCAGGCTCCTCCGGTGAGCGCGGTCACGACGAGGACGAGCGACATCACGCCGATCGCGATGGTGACAGCCCAGCCGAGCGTCGTGGCGACCGGGCCGCTCCGCAGCGAGCCCATGAGCCGCTCGTCCCGGGCGAGCAGCATCACGAACACGAGCACCGGGGCGAGCATGATCCCGTCGAGGACCTGCGAGAGGAACATCACGGGCACGAGCGGCAGATTTGGGACGAGCACGAACAGCGCCGCGAAGGCGACGAAGAACGCAAGCAGGCCATAGAACGCCCGCGCGTCGCTCGGTCGGTGGTCGAGGCCGGCCTCCCAGCCGAACGCCTCGGTCGCGGTGTAGGCGCTCGCGAGCGGGACCGTCCCGAGCCCGAGGAATGACGCCGCGAGGAGGCCGATCGCGAACAGCACGAATGCCGACTCGCCCGCCAGCGGCCCCAGGGCCCGAGCCGCATCAGCGGCGTCGATGATGACGGCGCCGTGCGTCCACAGCGTCGCCGCGCAGGCGACGACGATGAACCCGGCGACGACGTTCGTGAGCAGCGCCCCGATCGTCACGTCGATCCTGGACCCGAGGAGGTTCTCCGGCCCGAGGCCCTTGTCGACCACGTAGGACTGGATGAACGACTGGCCCCACGGCGTGATCGTGGTCCCGACGACGCCGACCACCGCGAGCAGGTACGCGCCGCCGCCGTTCTGGAGGTGGGGGACGACCACCGATCGGCCGGCTTCGAGCCAGTCTGGCCGGGCGAGGATCGCCGAGACGCCGTAGGCCACCGACACCCCGATCCCGATGAGCAGGAACAGGAGCTGGATCCGCCGATAGTTGCCCCGCGAGAGGAGCGCCACGATGGCGCCGGCCGCGAGCGCGGCGCTGAGCCACACGGGCACGCCGAAGAGCGACAGGGCCGCGCCGATGCCGGCGAACTCGGCCACGGTGTCACCGAGATTGGCGATGAGCATCGTGAGCACCGCGAGGAGGGCCCACCGGACCCCGAATCGCTCGCGGATCAGGCCGGACAGCCCGTGGCCGGTCGCGAGCCCGAGTCGGGCGCCGGCCTCCTGCGTCACCATGAGCGCCAGCTGCGACGCGAGGAGGACCCAGAGCAGCGCGTACCCGAACTGGGCGCCCGCGATCGAGTAGGTGGTGATCCCGCCCGCGTCGTTATCCGCGAAGCCCGAGACCATCCCCGGGCCGGCGACCGCGAGCAAGGCCAGCATCGTGACCCGCAAGCGGCGGGCCTGGCGGCGCGGCAGGCGGGCGTCGGGTCGCAGGAGCCGGACGACGTTCGCCACCGGACGAGCTCATGACCGCTCCGCCAGGCGCGGCAACCGCTTCCGCCAGGCATCGGGCAGGATCGCGTCCATCGCGTCGTCGACCGTCACGATCCCGACGAGGTGCTGCTCGGGATCGACGACCGGCACGGCGAGCAGGTTGTAGTGGGCGACGACCTCGGCGACCTCGCCCTCGCTCGCGAGGACGTCGACGGTGACGGGCTCCGGGATCATCGCGTCGGTGACCCGCCGATGGGGCGGCG
>DASUHU010000064.1:0-8615 GCA_036273395.1 Candidatus Limnocylindrales bacterium | reverse complement strand
GGGCTGGCTGCCGCCCATGACGAAGCCGAAGTAGCGCGGGCCGGCGCTCGCGACGAGCCCGGGCTCGACGGCGTGGGCGAGCCACTCGATGACCCGCTCCGGCGGCTCGCCCCGGTCGGGCAGCTCACCGCCGAGCCGCTCCCTGAGCCCATCGGGCCCGACTGGCGGGGCGACGGGCCGATCGTCGACGGTCTCGAGGAATTCGGTCGCGAGGGTCGCCGTGCGCGCGAGGAGCTCGCGCTCGCCGTGATGGGCGCTGTGGTCTGGCACGGTCCGATTGTGGCCCAGCCTCGCTCCTACCATCGCGAGGTGATCGAACCAGGCGACCAGGAGCTCAACGCCAGCCTCGGCATCGAGGCCGGTCGCCAGCCTCAGCTGGCGTCCGTCGAGCCGCCGACCGTCGCGATCGCCGCCGGCGCCGCCGGCGAATCCCTCCGCGCCAACCGCGACTTCCGGGTGTTCCTCGGCGGGCAGGGCCTGTCGGCCCTCGGTGACTCGATCACCTTCACCGCACTGCCGATCCTGGTCCTGAGCCTCACCGGCTCGGGCTTCGCGATGGGCATCGTCGGCATCCTCCAGTCCGTCCCGGACCTGCTCCTGGGCCTGCCCGCCGGAGCCGTCGCGGATCGGGTCGATCGGCGACGACTGATGCTCGGCGCGGACCTGGGCCGGGCGCTGCTGACCGCGGTCATCCCGCTGACCTCGGCCCTCGGCGGCCCGACGATGACCGCGATCCTCCTCGTCACGCTGCCGATCAACTGCCTCCGTGTCCTGTGGCTCGCGGGCTATGCGGCGGCCGTCGCCGGGCTCGTCGGGCGAGCCCAGGTGGGCCGGGCGCAGTCGATCCTCGAGGCGGTCTTCAACATTGGCTTCGTGCTCGGGCCGGCGCTCGCGGGATTGCTCGCCGCGACCATCGGCCCGGCCCAGACGATCGCCCTCGACGCCGCCTCGTTCGTCGTGTCGGCCAGCGCCCTGTTCCTCATCCGGACGCCGCTCAAGCCGCCGCAGCGGGCCGAGCCGACCCACATCGTGACCGACATCGCCGAGGGCATCCGGTTCGTCGTCGGCCATCCCGTGCTCGGCCGGGTCATCTCGTTCTGGGGCCTCGTGTCGATCGGCACGGCGGCGCTCGTGCCGGCCCTGACCTACCACATCGAGAAGGACCGGGGCCTGAGCTCGGCGATCCTCGGCGTCGTCCTCAGTGGCTACGGCGTGGGCTCGCTGCTGGGGGCGATCGCCGCGGGCCGGTTCGTGACCGGCAACCTCGGTCGATTCCTGCTCCTTGGCACGGCCGCGACCGGCCTCTTCCTGCTGGTGCTCGCCGCGGGGCCGCCGATCCCGGTCGTCGTCGCCTGCGCGTTCCTCTCGGGCATCGCCCAGTCGAACGTCCTGATCAGCTACCTGACGCTCCGGACGAATCACTCCCCGGACGAGCTGCTCGGGCGCGTCGGGAGCACCGCGCGGCTGGTCTCGATCGGCCTCACCCCCATCGGCCTGTTCATCGGCGGGATCGTCATCGATGCGACGAGCGGCGCCACGGCCATCGTCGTCATGGCTGCCTGGATGGTCGGGATCGCGATCCTCTTCAGCCTGTCGTCGACGGTCCGATCCGCTCGCTCACCCGAGCATCCGCTGCCCTAGCGGGGCAAGAACGAGGCCGAGCTCCGACTTGACCCGGTGCCGTTCCTCGCCCGGCTGCGTCGGGAGCGGCGAGAGGCCGCCATCCACGCGAACCCGTCGCCTAGCCTTGAGGGGTGACCGACGAGCTGCTCCGGGAGCAGGTCCGCTACTACCGCGCGCGAGCGCCGGAATACGACCGGACGAGCCGTCCGCCCGATGATCCCTTCGCGGATCTGACCGGCGCGGCCGTCGCCGACCTCCACCGCCTCGGGCCGGTCGAACGCGCCATCGAGCTCGGGGCCGGCACGGGGCAGTGGACCGGCCAGGTCGCGGCGATCGCCCGCGAGGTCATCGCGGTCGACGCTGCCCCCGAGACGCTCGACCTCAATGCCGCCAACGTCCGCGCGTCGAACGTGGCGCGCGTGGTCGCGGATGCCTTCGAGTTCACCCCAGATCGACCGGCCGACCTCGTCGTCTTCAGCGCGCTGCTGTCGCACATTCCCAGTGCGCGGTTCGATGCCTTCTGGGAGGCGATCGGCCGGATGCTCACAACGACCGGTCGCGTCTGGCTCTTCGACGAATCGCCGCACGGCCTCTGGCGCGAGGAATGGGTCACCGATCCTGAGCACGAGGTCGTCGAGCGCACGCTCGAGGATGGCCGCCGGTTCCGGATCGTGAAGGTCCTCTGGGACGCATCGGATCTGGCCGCTCGCCTCGAGGCGATCGGCTGGCGGGCCTCGCTCGTTCGGCGGGATCCCTTCTACTGGGGAACGGTCACGCCCCAGCGAGACTGAAGCGCCGCCGAGGCGAGAAGTGAGGCAGGTCACTCCGGCGCGGGCTCGGGCTCGGACGCGGACGCTTGATCCCGCGGCGGCTCGCGGAGTGGGTCGGGAAGGCGGTCGCCGAGTCGAAGCAGCACGGCTCCGGCGAACAGCACGGCGAGCGCGCCACCCCACCAGATCGCGTTCGGAGCGGTCTGCAGGAGCAGGCCACCGATGGCCGGGCCGATCGCCAGGGACGCCGCAAAGGTCAGGCTGTAGAGGGAGAGGTAGCGGCCGAGGAGATGAGCCGGAGCCATGTCCGCGACCAGCGGTCCCAGCACGAGGATGTGGGCCACCTCGGCGCTCGCCAGGACGAGCGCAACACCGACGAGGAGGCTGGTCGCAGCAAGCTCTGACTGGATCAGCGTCGCCGGCAGCACCCCGAGCAGGCCGACCGCGAAGAGCCCGCTCGTCGCCGCGAACGCGTGGCCGCGGCGCATCCGCGCCACGAGGCGCACGGCGGGGATCTGCGCGATGACGACGACGGCCGTGTTGACCAGGACGATGATCCCGATCTCCGCGGGCCCGACCGGCGTGTGCGCGTTCGCGAATGGCGGCAGGATGTTCGAGAAGAACGTGTGGCCGGCTACGACGAGCACGAGGTTCGCGGCGATCACCGTGAGGAAGAGCCGGTCTCGAGCGACGGCCCGGAAGCCGGTCCCGGTGCCGCCGGTCGCGATGGCGATCTCGGCTGGGGGGCTCGGGACGGCCGCGAGCACGACCAGCGCAAATCCGGCGTACGTGGCCGCGTCGAAGAAGTACAGCAGCTGGAACGAGCTGAGCTCCTGGGCGGCCGCGAGGATGAATCCGGCGACCGTCGCGCCGACGCCGATGCCGAAGTTGCCCGTGACGCGGTTCAGCGCGAACGCGGCCGCCCGCTGCTCGCGCTCGACCAGCCTGACGACCAGGACCCGGTTGGCCGTTCCGGCCGTGCCGATGCCGAGCCCGCTGACGATCGAGCAGGCCAGGGCCTCCCACGGAACGTCGACATACGCGAAGCCGACGTAGCCTACGGCGCTCAGCAGGCTCCCGGCGACCACGATCGCCCTGGCGGAGAAGCGGTCGAGCAGCGTTCCCGTCGGCGCGGTGACGATCGCGGCCGTGCCCATGGTCGCCGCGAGCACCAGTCCGGCGGTCGACGTCGGGAAGCCGCGGATCTGATGGAGATAGATGATCTCGAACGGCACGATGAGGCCGTAACCGAAGTAGTTGAGGGCGTTTCCGGCTTGCAGGATGAGCGCCGGGCGAGGCAGGCCGGTGCGCCATCCCCCGATGAGGCGTGAGACGCGGGAAGGCATGTGCGCGCCCATTGTTCGAGGGGCGCCGGCCGGGGTCTTGTACGATCGCCTCGTGGTTCGCGATCTCCTCGTCGGCGAGGATGTCCGTGCCTGGAAGCCCAGGGTGCCCGGGATCCGAGAGGTCCTGCACGCGACGTTCACGACGCACGCCCCCCGCCGCACACCCACGACGACTGGACGGTCTTCATCGTCGACGCCGGCGCGATCCGGTACGACATCGCGCGACGTGAGCGCGAGGCGCCGCGGGAGCTCGTCTCGGTCCTCCCGCCGGGCGTCGTCCACGACGGTCGGCCGGGTTCGGTTGACGGCTACAGCAAGCGCGTCCTGTATATCGACACGAGCGTCCTGCCCGAGTCCCTGATCGGCGCCGCCGTCGACCGGCCCGCCATCCCGGACGCTGGCCTCTCGGCCGAGGTCTCGGCGCTGCACGATGCGCTCGAATGCGCCGACGATGGGCTCGACGCGGAGGCTAGGTTCGAGCACGTCGCCGCCTCGATCCGGGCCTCGTTCGACGTCCGGCCCCCGCGGCACGCGGAGCCCGAGCCGTCGGCCCGCGCCGCGACCGCGCTTCGCGACCACCTCGACGCGCACCTGTTCGAGCCGCTGACCCTGGCCGACGCCGCGCGGACGACCGGGTGGAGCGTGAGCCATCTCGCGCGCTCATTCACGGACCGATTCGGCGTGTCGCCGCACGCCTACGTGCTGGGCCGGCGGCTGGACGCCGCCCGCGACCTGATCCTCGCCGGCGAGCCGCTCTCGGACGTCGCCGCTGACGTCGGCTTCTTCGACCAGGCGCACCTCACGCGCCACTTCCGGCGGTTCATCGCCACGACGCCCGGTCGGTTCGCGATGCCGGACCGGATGCCGTCGTAGCCCTGCTCGGCCCGGGTTCGGGACCGCTCGCCCCGGCGTGCTGGCGCGCCCGGAGTGATCCCGGAGCGCGGTGCAAACCCTGAGCCTGAAAGGTCTCGACGGGCTTGTCGAGCTCCTCGCGTAGGGGAGCCTACAGATCCGCGCATGCCCGGGCATCCACCTCGATCGGCCGTCGGATGACGGAACCGAGCTCCGCGACCCGGGGCTCCTTCAGCTCTTCTTCGCGGACATCGCGCCGGGCTCGAACCCTTCGCGGGGGTCCTCGCCAGCTTCGAACATTTGTGCTACGGTGGCTATCCGCCGCATCTCGTGACGGAACGTGCGTGGTCACCCTTTCTTCTCGAACGGTCCGTGCGCTGCTCTCCCTGTTCGGGAAGCGTAGGAGGTCCCTGTGACCACCGGTACCATCAAGAAGGTCGTCGCCGATCGCGGCTTCGGCTTCATCACCGCCGAGGATGCGAAGGAGTACTTCTTCCACCGCGACGGCCTCGACTCTTCGCTTGACTTCGACCGCCTCACCGGCGGAGAGAAGGTCAAGTTCGAGATCGAGCAGAGCTCCAAGGGTCCGCGCGCGAACCGAGTTCACGCCGCGTAGAGCCTCAGCGGCCACCGGTCGTCGGTGGTCGCGCACCCAAGCGCCAGGCGCCGACGCGGTCTCTCGAGATCGCCTCGCGCCTGACGCCCATCCGCTGCGAGCGCACCGTGCGTTCGTCCCCCGGGACCGCACAGGCGGACGCCCGAGGCGGAGAACCGCCATCGTCCGAACCGCCTTCGTCGCCACCTACCCCCCACGCCGCTGTGGCATCGCCACGTTCACCAGCGACCTGGTTGCGGCCACCGGTGGTCGCGAGATCGCGGTGCTCCACCCGGTCGGCGATCGGATCGCCTACCCCCGCGACGTCCGTCGGATCATCCGCAAGGACGTACGCGGCGACTACCTCCGGACCGCCAACGCCCTGAACCGCTCGGTCGACGTCGTCTCCGTCCAGCACGAGTATGGGATCTGGGGCGGTGAGGACGGCGACACCGTCCTCGACTTCGTCCAGGCGCTGCGCGTGCCGGTCGTCGTCACGATGCACACGGTCCTGCGCAACCCGACCCCGCACCAGCGGTCGGTCCTCTCCAAGCTGGCCGCGCTCGCCGAGGCATCGGTTGTCATGTCGCGCTCCGCGGCGGACCTGCTGGTGCGCGAGTACAGCGTTGATCCGGCCCGCCTCCACGTGATCCCCCATGGCGTGCCCGACGTGCCGCTGGTCGACGCCAACCTCGTCAAGCCGGGCCTCGGGCTCGCCGGGCGGGACGTGGTCCTGAGCTTCGGGCTGCTCGGTCCGGGCAAGGGTTACGAGCTGGCGATCGACGCGCTGCCGGAGGTCGTCGCGGCCCACCCCGCGGTGCTGTACGTGATCCTCGGCGCCACCCACCCCGACCTCATCCGGCGAGATGGCGAGGCGTATCGCGAGTCCCTCATCGAGCAGGCCCAACGGCTGGGCATGGCCGACCACGTCCGGTTCGTCGACCGGTTCGTTGGCCTGATCGAGCTGACGCACTGGCTGCAGGCCGCCGATGTCGTTGTCACGCCGTATCCGAACCTCGGCCAGATCGTCTCGGGCACGCTGTCATACGCGATGGGCGCCGGTCGCGCGATCGTCTCGACCCCGTATGTCTACGCCGCCGAGCTGCTCGCCGACGGCCGAGGCGTCCTCGCCGAGCCGGGCTCGCCGGCCGCGCTCGCAGCCGCCGTGGGATCGCTCGTCGGCGACCGGGCGCTCCGCGCCGAGATCGGTCGACGCGCCTTCGCCTGTAGCCGCCGGATGGTCTGGTCAGCCGTCGGGGCGGAATACCGGTCGCTGTTCGCACGCCTCGCCAGCGGGTCGGTGCGGGCAACGGCTTCGCCGGCGGTCCTCATCGGTGCCTGACACGATCGCGCGGCTGCATCGCGTCAACCGCCGGCATCTCGACGCCCTGATCGGCGAGCTCGGCATCTTCCAGCACGCCATCGGGTCGAAGCCGGACCCCGCCCACGGCTACTGCGTCGACGACGTGGCGCGCGCACTCGAGGTCGATCTCCTGCACGGTCGGGTCGTGGGCTGGCCGGCGGTGTCGGAGAGCGCCTGGCGCAGCCTGCGGTTCATCGAGGCTGCGTTCGATGGGCCGAGTGGGCGGTTCCGCAACTTCCGGGCCGTCGACGGGTCGTGGATCGGAGGCCTCGGCTCGAACGATTCGCTCGGGCGAGCCATGCTGGCCCTTGGCCAGGCAGTCGCCACGGCCCCTGACCTCGAACTGGCCGAGCGCGCCAGGGCCCTGTTCGGGCGCGCCTTCCCGGCCGCGAACCGGATCGCGTCGCCGCGGGCGCAGGCCTCAGTGATCCTGGCGTGTGCGGCCGTGGTTGCCGCGAGCCCGCCGGCCCGACGCCAGAAGCGTCACGAAGCCGAGTCCGGGCCGACCGACCTGATGCGCAACCTCGCGACCAGCCTCCACGCGCGGTTCTTGGCCTTCGCGCGGCCCAACTGGTCGTGGCCGGAGGACACCCTCACATACGAAAACGCCGTGCTCCCGCGGGCGATGATCGTCGCCGGCTCGGCCCTCGGGGCCTCGACGATGCTGGCGATCGGTCTCCAGGTCCTCGACTGGCTGATCCAGGTCCAGACCGCGGCCGACGGGCACCTCTCGCCGATCGGCAACGGCTGGTGGCCGCGGCAGGGGGTGCGGTCTCGATTCGACCAGCAGCCGATCGAGGCGACGGCCCTCCTGCTCGCCGCCGAGGCCGCCCTCGCGGCGACCGGCAGAGACCGCTACCGGGTCGCGATGGAGCAGGCCTACGCCTGGTTCCTGGGCGCCAACGATCTGGGCCGCCGGGTTGTTGTGCCCGCCCGCGGTGCCGGCCGCGACGGCCTGACCGCGACGGGCGTCAACACCAACGAGGGCGCCGAGTCGACGCTGATGTGGCTCATCGCGACCGAGCACATCCGCGTGCTTCGCGGCGAGGCGATGGCCGTGGGGCCGGCGCCCGCCCAAGGTATCGCCCTGGGGTCGCGGCGTGGATCGCTCGCGACCGCGTCAGCGTCGGTCGGCGAGCTCACGCCGTTCCCACGGTGAGCAGGCCCGAGGCGCTGTTCGTCCGGTCGGCGGCGAACCCGATCCTCTCCGCGGCAGACATTCCGTATCCGGTCAACACCGTCTTCAATCCGGGCGCCACTCGCCTCGCGGCGGAGACGGTTCTCCTCGTCCGGGTTGAGGATCTCCGCGGAATCTCGCAGCTGCACGTCGCCCGAAGCGCCGATGGCGAGACGAACTGGCGGTTCGACCCCGAGCCGCTCCTGAAGGCCGACGTCGATCGTGACCCCGAGGAGACGTGGGGCTGCGAGGACCCGCGCCTGACGTGGCTGCCCGAGCGCGAGGAGTGGGCGATCGCGTACACCGCCTACAGTCGCCGCGGGCCCCTCGTCTCGCTTGCGACGACACAAGACTTCCGAACCGTTCGCCGCCTTGGCCCGGTCATGCCGCCCGAGGACAAGGACGCGGCCCTGTTCCCCCGCCGGTTCGGCGGCCGCTGGGCGATGATCCACAGGCCGTCACCGCTCCGTGGCGGTGCCCACATGTGGCTGTCCTATTCGCCCGACCTGCGGCACTGGGGTGATCACAAGCTCCTGCTCGAGGCGCGTGACGGCGCGTGGTGGGACGCCGGCAAGATCGGGCTCGGCCCGCCACCGCTGGAGACGGCGGACGGCTGGCTGGTCATGTACCACGGCGTTCGGATGACCTCCGACGGCCCCATCTATCGAGCCGGGCTCGCGCTGCTCGATCTCGAGCGCCCTAGCCGGGTCCTGCGCCACCTTGACGAGTGGGTGTTCGCCCCGGAGGCGCCGTACGAGGTGACCGGGGACGTCGGCCGGGTCGTGTTCCCATGCGGCTGGGTCCATGACGCGGCGCGCGATCGGCTGCTGCTCTACTACGGGGCCGCGGACACGGTTGTCGGCCTCGCGACCGCCCGGTTCAGCGACGT
>DASUHU010000063.1:0-8117 GCA_036273395.1 Candidatus Limnocylindrales bacterium | reverse complement strand
GAGCGCCTCGCCGTCGGCCGTGCCAACGAGCTCGCCTCGCGGCACGCCGGCCGCGACCGCCGCCGGCCCCAGCCCCGTGGCGCCGTCGTCACCGCCCCCGATCGACGCCCCCACCGGACCGGCGACCGTCTTCCTCGGCATGGACGTCGCGACCACCGCGGTGGCCGGCGGGCTGGTCGCGCTCGTCCTGCTCCTGGTCGGCTCGCTCGCGATGGCCGTTCGCCGGCATGGCCGATCAGGGCCATCGTGACCCCGGACTGATTCGCTAGAGACTCCCCCGACCTGGGCTCCATACCCTCCCGGCGTCGCGCTCGGTCGCCGCGATGGCTTCGAGCCGGAGCCTCCACCAGCTTCGGTCGGGGTCCCGACATCGGTCGGCCCCTCGTCGAGCCACCTCGCCGCCCCGACTGCGCCGCACCGGCGCAGCAACCACCCAGAGATCGGGGAGACACGACATGCATGCGTTCGGCCGGCTCGCGCTGCCGCACACCCTCCCGGGGCGGCTCGCCGCCTCCAGCGCCTCGCCTCGCCGCCTCCAGCGCCTCGCACTGCTCGCGGCCCCGTTCGTCCTGGCCGTCGCGATCGTGCCGCTGTCGTCCGCGACCGCCGACGCGGCCACGAGCCTGGCGACGAACTGCGGCGTGAACCTCCGGGCCCGGCCATCCACGAGCTCGACGATCAAGCACAGCGTGCCGACGGACACCGTCGTCGGCGCGATCGAGAAGGTCAGCGGCGGCTCCTGGAAGGCCGACTGCGGACGCTCGGTCTCGGGAAGCTCCTGGTTCAAGATCACGAGCGTCAACGGCAAGAGCGTCAGCTCGCTCTACGGGGTCAGCGCGGTCTACGCGGCGACCGGCCTCTTCCGATCGGCGACCGCATCGACGCCGGGCATCGACGTCTCGAGCTGGCAGGGAGCGATCAGCTGGTCGAAGGTCAAGGCGGCGGGCAAGAAGTTCGTCATCGCCAAGGCCGACGAGGGCAACAGCTGGACCGATCCCCGCTACGCCTCGAACCGGAGCGGGGCCATGGCCGCGGGCCTCAAGTTCACGGGCTATCACTTCGCGCGGCCGGGCACGAACGCCAACGACGCCGTCAGCGAGGCTGATCATTTCGTGTCCGTCCTCGGGCTCAAGCACGGCATGCTCGTCCCGGCCCTGGACCTCGAGGTCAGCGGCGGCCTGTCCGTCAGCGCCCTCCAGAGCTGGACCAGAGCCTTCGTGACCCGCGTCTACAACCGCCTCGGCGTTCGGGTCTCGATCTACACGACCGCGAGCTTCTGGAGCGCGAACATGGGCAACACGGCCTGGTTCGGCACGAATGGCTACCGCGTCTGGATCGCGCGCTGGGGCGTCAGCTCGCCGTCCGTGCCGGCCTCGAACTGGGCAGGCCATGGCTGGACCCTGTGGCAGTACTCCGACTGCGGCACGGTCTCGGGGATCTCCGGGTGCGTCGACCTGGACCACCTCAAGGGCACGAGCCTCACGTCGATCACCTACTGATGTCGATCACGTACTGATGTCGATCACGTACTGATGTCGATCGCGCCCTGACGTCGATCACGTACTTGAGGTCGATCGGGTCCTGATCAGGCGACGCGGCGGCCCTCCGGCGCGTCGCGGGGGCCGCGGCGATCGAGTCGCCAGATCACGGGTCGGCCGCCCCGGGAAGCCCGGCGGCCGCGCTCGCGACGAGACGGAGGCGGCCGCCGATCGAGCGGATCGGGCTCCATGCGCCGCTCCACGATCACGCCGCCCTTGCGTCGGATCAGGTCGATCGCCTCGTCCGCCACCTCGGGTCGAAAGCGTCCCGCCAGCAGCGTCCCCGACGGCGGCTCCTCGTAGTGCGTGCTGCCGAGGGCCTGGATCTCGATGTCGGACAGGTCGAGGCCGAACCGCTCGCGGAGCTGGCGCATCGCCTCGAGCGCCGTGTGGCGATCCTCGAACCTCGCTCCGAGCCGCTCGATGGCAGCGGTATACCCATCCATGCCGAAAGTCTGGCGGGGTCACGCGTTCGGGCCCCCGACCCGGAACGCACCTCGGCTCGCACCGATGTTGCAGGAAGGCCGCCCGGGCGGGCGTCATTTCAGCGCGATGATCGCGTCGAGCTCGACGCGGGTGCGGCTGGCCGTACCGACGACCACGAGCTTGATGACGTGGGGTCCCGACGCTCGACCACGCCCCGCGCCCGACGATGGAACGGTAGATGCTGGAGCTCGAGCCCGTACCCTTCAGCCATGCCCGCGAGTCAGGCGGCGACGCGAGGCCCGATCTGCGCGGTCATCCCGGCCCATGACGAGGCGCCGCGGATCGGCGAGGTCATTCGCCGGACGCTCGAGCACCTGCCGGCCCTCGTCGTCGACGACGGCTCCTCGGACTCGACCGCCGAGGTCGCACGGGCCGGCGGCGCCGAGGTCATCGAGCAGCGCCCGAACCAGGGCAAGGGCGCCGCGCTCCGGGTCGGATTCCGGGCTGCGCTGGAGCGGGGCCTGGAGGCCGTCGTCACCCTCGACGCCGATGGCCAGCACGATCCCGCGGACCTGCCCGCACTCCTCGCCGGCAGGTCGGCGGCGGACACGCCCGAGCTCGTGGTCGGGCAGCGGGTCTTCCACCAGATGCCGCTCGTCCGCCGCGCCTCGAACGAGCTCGGGACGTGGCTCCTGTCGGCGGCGCTCGGGCGGTCGATTCCGGACAACCAGTCCGGCTACCGGGTGATCGGGCGACGGCTCATGGGGGCGATGCTCGAGAGCCGCGACGACGGCTTCGCGTTCGAGGTCGAGATGATCGCGGTCTGCCTGCGCGAGGGCTGGCCGATGGCCTGGGTCCCGATCCGGACGATCTACGCCGACGAGCGCAGCCACATCCGGCCGCTGCGGCACCTGCGGGACTTCGTCGCCGTCACCCGCCGCGCGCGGCGGATCGCCCGAGGCGCGCCGTTGGGGTGACGCGACGCGCGGCCGGCACCATTCGCCGCCGTGCTTGGGCCGCCGTGCTTGGGCCACCGCGCTGGGGCCACCGCGCCGCTGGCCGAACCGGCGCTGCTCGGCCCATCTGCCACCCCCGGTGACCTTGGACCGGCATGTCGTCAGTCACGTCGTGGCGGCCGAGCACGGAGCGCTGCCTGGAGGGTGTCGAATGCCACTCGGGGTGGCGTCTGACCCTGTAGACCGCGCCAGCGCCACTCGCGGTGGCGTCTGACCCTGGAGACCGCGCCAGCGCCACTCGCGGTGGCGTCTGAACCCAATCGGCGCGCAAGGTCCGGGCGGCGCACAGGCTCCGGGGCAGCCAGGTTGCGCGTTCGCCTCCGGCGGGCCCGGAGGCCGGGCCGCAGCTCAGCCCAGGGCCACCGGCGAGGCGGGCGTTGCCGACGCCGGGGCGTCGAGCGTGAGGTTGGGCAGGACCTCGCGACCGTAGGCCTCGATGAACTCCGCCTGGTTGCGCCCGACGTTATGGACGTGGACCTCGTCGAAGCCCATGTCGATGAAGTGCTGGACGTGCTTCCGGTGGACGTCGAGGTCCGGCGAGATCAGGACCCGGTTGCGGAAGTCCTCGGGCCGGACGAGGCGGGCCATCGCCCCGAAGTCCTCGGGGTTCTTGATGTCCTGCTTCGGGAAGTTCATCCCGCCGTTGGGCCACTCGCGCATCGCGTTGTCGAGGGCCTCCTGCTCGGTCGGGGCCCAGCTGACGTGGATCTGCAGGAGCTTCGGCATCTGGCCGGGATCCTTGCCGGCCTCGCGGCAGCCCTCGTCGCAGGCTTTCCAGATGTTCTGGATCTTCGCGTCCGCCGCGCCGACCGTGATCAGGCCGTTCGCGAGCCGCCCGGTGCGCTTGGCGTTCAGTGGTCCGGCGGTCGCGACGTAGATCGGCACCGGCTCCTCGGGCCGGGTGTAGAGCTTCGCGCTCTCGAGGGTGAAGTGCTGGCCCTTGTGCCGGACGACCTCGCCGGTGAACAGCTTCGAGATGATCTCGATCGACTCGAACAGCATCGACGACCGGATCCCGATCTCGGGCCAGACCCCGCCGATGACGTGCTCGTTGAGGGCCTCGCCCGCGCCGAGCCCGAGCCAGAACCGGTCCGGGAACATCGCCCCGAGGGTCGCCGCGGCATGGGCGATGACGGCGGGGTGGTAGCGGAAGCCGGGGCAGGTGACGCCCGTCCCGAACCGACCCTTCGTCCGGAGCCCGAGTGCGCCCATGAAGGCCCACGCGAACGCGGCCTGGCCCTGCATCGGGGTCCACGGCTGGAAGTGCTCCGAGACCATGAACCCGCCGGTGAACCCGACCTCCTCGGCCTGGACGCACCAGTCGAGCAGATCATTGGGGTGGAACTGCTCCAGGGAGCACGAGTAGCCGATCGTTGCCATCGGCCGAATGGTAGCGACCGGCGGCGCGAGGCCTCGCCGGGCCCAGTTCCCGGACGCGGTACCCGGGGGGGCCGGCCCTCACCCTCAGCCTCGACACGACCAGGCCGAGCGATACGGCGCAAACGCGCGGGGCCTGTCACCATCCCGGCGTGGAGCTGCTGCCGTTCGCGACCGCCGGCCTCGGCGACACCTCCTACCTCCTCGCCAGCGAGGGCGAGGCGATCCTGCTCGACCCGCAGCGCGACGCGTGGCGGTTCCTGGACGCGGCGAAGGAGCGTGGCTGGCGCATCACCCACGTGCTCGAGACGCACGTCCACAACGACTACCTCTCGGGCGCGCGGGAGATCGCGGCGGCGACCAACGCCGAGATCGTCGCCCCGGCTCGGGGCGGCTACGAGTTCGAGCACCGGCCGGCCGACGAGGGCGATCGGCTCGAGGTCGGTTCGATCGGGCTGACGGCGGCCGCGACGCCCGGGCACACGCCCGAGCACATCTCGTGGTTCGTGGACGACCTGGCACGGCCGGCAGACGACGACGCGACGGAGGCGGAGGGGGGCGGGCGGCCCACGACCACCGGCCGGTCCGGCGGACCCGTCGCCGTGTTCAGCGGCGGGAGCCTGCTCATCGGCACGGTCGGGCGGACCGACCTCCTGGGACCGGCCCTCGGCGCGGCCCTCGCGGCGGACCAGCAGCGGACGCTCCAGCGTTACGCCGCGCTCCCGGACAGCACGACGATCCTGCCGACCCACGGCGCGGGCAGCTTCTGCAGCGCGGGCCCGGTCGCGCGCGGCTGGCACACGTCCGTCGGCGCGGAGCGAAGCGCGAATCGCGTCTTCGCCGCGGCGGAGGTCCCGGCGATCGAGTTTCGCCGGATCATGACCGAGGGGCTCGGCCGCTACCCGGCCTACTACGCCGAGATGGCGCCGATCAACCGCCGCGGCCCGCGCGTGCTCGGCGAGCTGCGACTCCCGGGGGCGATGTCGCCGGAGGATGTGGAGGCCGCGGTGCAGCGCGGCGCGACCATCGTCGACGGGCGCGATCGTCGGGCCTTCGCCGCGGCCCACCTGCCGGGCTCGATCAACATCGAGCTGGACCCGAGCTTCGCGAGCTATGTCGGCTGGCTCGTGCGGTTCGGGACGCCGATCGTGCTCGTCCTGCCCGAGCCAGCGGAGGAAGCCGCGATCGAGGCGGTCACGCAGCTCCTCCGGATCGGCTACGACTGGGTCCCGGGCTGGCTCGCAGGCGGTGTCGACGCCTGGCGGGCGTCGGGCCGGGCGATCTCGACCTACGAGCTCGTCGGCCTCCGCGAGGTGGCCGACGCCGCGGACGGCGGCGGCACGATCGTGGACGTTCGCCAGCCGACCGAGTGGCAGGAGGAGGGCGTGATCCCCGGCTCCCGGCAGATCTTCATCGCCGACCTCCCGAGCCGCCTCGACGAGCTGCCGCGCAACCAACCGGTGACCATCCTCTGCGCATCCGGCTATCGAGCGTCGATGGCCGCGAGCCTGCTCGACCGCGCCGGCTTCGATGTCCGCCTCGTGGCGCGGGGTGGCGCCCCGAACTACCCGACACTCGTCGCGCCGGATCCATCGGCGACCGCCGCGGCCGCGATGCCCGGGACCCCGACGCCCGGGACCCCGACGCCCGGGGCCGCGACGCCTGGGGCCGCGACGCCTCCGCCGCCTGCCGCGACGCCCCCGCCCGGCCGCTAGACTTCGGCCCGCATGAAGATCGGAGTTGCACGGGAGACCGCGCCCGGGGAACGGCGCGTCGCCCTCGTGCCGGACGCGCTCGGGCGGCTCCAGTCGGCCGGCCTCGAGGTCCTCGTGGAGCGCGGCGCCGGCGAGGGCGCGTCGATCCCCGACAGCGCCTACGCCGATGCCGGTGCCACGATCGTGTCGACCGACGAGCTCTACAAGCAGGCCGACGCGATCCTCCGTGTCCAGAAGCCGAGCCCCGACGAGGCCAAGCGCCTCCGCTCCGGCCAGGCCGTGATCGGGCTCCTCCAGCCCCTCCTCGATCCGAAGCTCATGGAGCGCCTCGCGTCGGCGGGCGTGACCGCGATCAGCCTCGATGCCATCCCGCGGACGCTGTCCCGCGCCCAGACGATGGACGCGCTCTCGTCGCAGGCGAACGTCGGCGGGTACAAGGCCGTCCTCATGGCCGCGAACGCGTTCGGGCGCTACTTCCCGCTGCTCACCACCGCGGCCGGCACGGCCAAGCCCGCGAACGTCCTCATTCTCGGGATCGGCGTTGCCGGGCTCCAGGCCATCGGCACGGCCCGACGCCTCGGGGCCATCGTCAAGGCCTATGACGTCCGGCCCGAGACGCGCGAGCAGGCCGAGTCGCTCGGCGCCCAGTTCGTGACGCTCAAGACCCAGATCGACGCCACGGGCGCCGGCGGCTACGCCCGCGAGCTGACCGCCGACGAGCGTGCCGCGCAGCAGGCGGAGCTCAACGAGATCATCGGCGGCATGGACATCGTCATCACGACGGCCCAGGTCCCGGGTCGCAAGCCGCCCGTCCTCGTCACCGGCGACGCCGTTCGCAAGATGAAGCCGGGCTCGGTCATCGTCGACATGGCCGCCTCGGCCCTCGGCGGGAACGTCGAGCCCTCGAAGGCCGGCGAGACGGTCGTCACGGACAACCTGGTCACGATCCTCGCGCCGGAGAACCTGCCCGCGACGATGCCGATCGGGTCCTCGCAGTTCTACGCCCGGAACCTCTCGGCCCTCCTCCTCCAGCTCGTCAAGGACGGCCAGCTCGACCTCGATCCGGCCGACGAGATCGGCGGGCCGGTGACGATCACCCACGGGGGCGAGATTCGGAACGAGGCCGTCCGGAAGCTGCTGGCACCGGCGGACGCGAAACCGGCCGAGGCCAGGGCATGAGCGCACAGCTGTTCTCGGACCTCTCGGTCTTCGTGCTCGCGATCCTGTGCGGCTTCGCCGTGATCTCGAAGGTCCCGGCGACCCTCCACACGCCGCTGATGTCCGGCGCGAACTCGATCCACGGCATCGTCCTCGTCGGGTCGATGTTCATCGCCATCGAGGCGACCGATCCGCTCGCCCAGCTGCTCTCACTCGTCGCCGTCGCGTTCGCGACGATGAACGTGGTGGGGGGCTACGTCGTGACCGACCGGATGCTCCAGATGTTCAGGCGTCGCCCGGCGGCGGGATCGACCCCGGCCGAGCAGAAGCCCGAAGCCTGAGCCGATGCCCGACCTGAGCCTCCTCGAGACCCTCGTTCGCATCGCCTGGCTCGTCGGGGCCGTGGCCTTCGTCCTCGGCCTGATCCGGATGAACTCGCCGGCCACCGCCCGGAACGGCAACCTGCTGTCCGCCGGCGGCATGGCCGTCGCGATCGTCGCAACGATCGTCTACCTCGCGATCCGCCCATCCGAGGGCAGCCTCAACGTCACCGGCTGGGTCGTGATCGTGCTCGGGATCGTCGTCGGCGGCGGGCTCGGCCTGTACACCGCCCGGAACGTGAAGATGACCGCGATGCCGCAGCTGGTGTCGCTGTTCAACGCGGTCGGCGGCGGTGCGGCGGCCCTCATCGCGATCGACGACTACCTCCAGCTCAACGCCACCTCGACGCTCCCGAGCCTCCAGGTCAACGTCGCGACGGCGCTCGACATCGTCATCGGCTCGATCACGTTCACCGGCTCGCTCATCGCGTCGGGCAAGCTCATGGGCCTGCGCTGGACGCCATCGAAGCCGGTCCGGATCCCCGGCGGCCAGCTCGTGACCGCGGC
>DASUHU010000062.1:0-19502 GCA_036273395.1 Candidatus Limnocylindrales bacterium | reverse complement strand
GTGCGAGGCCGCCGTGCCCTCGCGCCCGTACGGCCGGATCTTCTCGTCGCGCAGGGCCCCCACGATGCCGTCGGCGATGGCGTCGAGCTGCCGCTCCGACCCACCCGAGCAGATCACGAACGCGTCGGCGAGAGCCGTCAGTCCCGCGAGGTCGAGCAGCACGATGTCCGCGGCCTTCTTGTCCTCGGCCAGCTCGACGATCCGCCGGGCGAGATCGAGCGGCGCAGGCTCGGGCCTGGAGGCGGGCGTCGCGGCGGGCGGGACGGCTCGTTGCCGGCGCCGCGGCAGTCCATCGGCGCGCGGCACGGGAACGGGATCGGTCAAGAGGTGGCTCCTTGGTGGCTGCGGGCGGGATCGGCGTAGAGGCCATGGTCCGCGATGTAGCCCGCGACCGCATCGGGGACGAGGTAGCGGATCGAGCGACCGGCCGCGACCCGGGCCCGGATCGCGGTCGAGGAGATCCCGAGGCGAGGCCCTTCGAGGAAGTCGAAGCGATCGACGCGGCCAGGGAAGGCCGCCTCGAGCCAAGCGCGATCGGGCGCGGGATAGCCGTCGCGGGGGACCACCGCGATCCGGCTGGCCTCGAGCAGTCGCTCCGGCTCGTGCCAGGTCGGCAGGTCGTGGAGCGTTTCCGCCGAGAGGATGAACGTGAGATCCGGTTCCCGGCCCTCGGACCTCGCGGCCGCGGCAAGCGCCTCGAGGGTGTCGGCCGTGTAGGACGGACCGGGTCGATCGAGCTCCAGCCGGCTCAGCTCGAAGGCCGCGTTCCCCGCGATCGCGAGCTCCACCATCGCCGCCCGGTCGGAGGCGGGACTGACCGATCCCGCGCGGCGATGGGGCGGCGTGCCCGCCGGGACGAACAGGATCCGCTCCAAGCCCAGCGCCTCGCGCGCCTCCTCGGCGATCGCGAGGTGGCCGAGGTGGATCGGGTCGAACGTCCCGCCCATGATCCCGACCGACCCGGGGCGCGTCACCGCGGGTCCGCCTCCCAGGCCGGCCCGGCCCACTCGAGCTCGTGGTCGCCGATCCTGACCAGGTCGCCATCCGCGACGCCCGCCCGGCGCAGCTCGGCGTCGACGCCGAGGCGATCCAGGTCGCGTTGGAAGCGGGCGAGCGACTCCTCGTTCGAGAAGTCGATCCGGTCCGCCAATCGCTCGATGCGCCGCCAACGAACCCGGAAGGCGCCGTCGGCATCGCGGGCCACGACGATCGCCTCATCCTCGGGCTCGATGCGATGGACGACGACGCCGGCGGGCTCGAGCGGCGCCGCAAGCTCGGCTTCCGAGGGCAGCATCCGGCCGAGCTCGTCTCTCAGCTCCCGCAACCCCTCGCCCGAGGCCGCCGCGATCGCGACACACGAAAGCCCATCACGCGCGCGGGCGTCCCGGAATGCCGGCCAGGCCGTCGCCGCGGCCGCGAGGTCCAGCTTGTTGAACGCCACCAGGCACGGCTTCGCGAGGAGCGCCGGATCGTGCGCCTCCAACTCGCCCCGGATCACGCGCCAGTCCCACTCGGGATCGCGACTCGACCCGTCGACGACCTGGACCAGGACCCGCGTCCGCTCGATGTGGCGAAGGAAGGCATGCCCGAGGCCGGCGCCGCCCGATGCGCCCTCGATGAGCCCGGGGACGTCGGCGATCGTGGGGCGGCGCCCGTCCGGCAGCTCCAGGACGCCGAGGTTCGGCTCCAGGGTCGTGAACGGGTAGTCGGCGATCTTCGGCCGCGCGGCGGTGAGGGCCGCGAGGAGGGTGGACTTGCCCGCGTTCGGCAGCCCGACGAGCCCGACGTCGGCGATGAGCCGGAGCTCGAGCCGGATCCAGCGCTCCTCGCCCGGCTCGCCCTTCTGGGCATGCCGCGGCGCCTGGTGCGTCGCCGTCGCGAAGTGCGTGTTCCCGAGTCCGCCCCGGCCGCCTCGAGCCGCGACGACCTGCTGGCCCGTCGCGAGGAGATCGGCGACCAGCTCGCCGCTCGCATCGTCGTGGACGGCGGTGCCCGGCGGGACGTCGAGGACGAGATCCTCGCCGGCGCGTCCGTGCCGCTTCGCCCGTTCGCCTCGACCCCCGGCGCCGGCTCGAAAGTGGTGGTGGTGCTGGAAGCCCCGAAGCGTCGTCTCGCCCGGGTTCACGCGCAGGATCACCGAGCCGCCGCGGCCGCCATCGCCGCCGTCGGGTCCGCCTCGGGGAACGTGCGCCTCGCGCCGAAAGGTGGAGGCTCCGTCGCCGCCATCGCCGGCACGAAGCCAGATCTTCACCTGGTCGAGGAACATCGGGCCTATGGTCGCACGGGGCCCTTCGGCCCTCTGGCTCTGGGGTACGTCCGCCGCCGGCGCGGGCAGGGGTCAGATGTAGTGGAGCGGGTTCACCCGGTACGAGGCGCTCTTCCAGGGGTAGCCGATCCAGATCTCGAAGTGGACGTGGCAGCCGGTCGCCCAGCCGGTCTCCCCCACGAGCCCCACTTCCTGGCCCCGGGCAACGACCGCTCCCGTGTGGGTCTTGACCGCGGACATGTGGTACATCGCGATGTACATCCCGCTGCCGATGCTGATCCAGACCTGGTAGCCACCGCCGTTGTTCTGCCAGCCGGCGAAGATCACGAGCCCGGGCCGCGCGGCCACGATCTCGGTGCCGCAGTGGGCCGCGATGTCCACGCCCGGGTGGCCGGACCAGAAGCCCTGGCTGATGTAGTTGCCGCCGCCGACGACCGGCCAGTGCCACGACCCGCTCGTGGACGGGTAGCTGCCACTGATCGGGCGGCTGCTGGCCTTCTTCGTCGCGGTCTTCGGGACCGGGATCGGGGCGCCCTTGGCGCCCGGCATGATCAGCGTCTGGCCGAGGATCAGGTTCGTGTCCGTCAGCTCGTTGGCGCTGACGATCGCGTCGGCCGTGATCTTGTACTTCGCCGCGAGGCTCGCGAGCGTGTCGCCGGCTTGGACGCTGACGATGAGCCCGTCGACCGGTGGGATCACGAGGACCTGGCCGACGTGGAGCTGGTCCTTCGAGGTCAGGTGGTTGGCCCACCAGATCGTCATCATCTGGAGGCCGTACTTCGACGCGATGCCCGTCAGGCTGTCGCCGGTCTTGATCTTGTAGTAGCGGAGCAGGTCCGTGGCGCCGGGCACCGAGGTGTCGACCGCAACCGGCTTGTAGAGGGTTCCGTCGTCGACGTACTCGGCCCCGGGGAGTGCCGTCGCCGCGAGGTCGCCCTGGTCGGCCAGCTGGGCCGACTGCGCACCCACCGGCATCACGCCGCCACCGACCGCGAGCCGCACGGGCTGCTGGGCGCCCTGGGCAGCCCCGACGGGCTGGACCATCGACGGACCGAGGGTGACCGCCCCGGCGACCAGAACGACGAGCGCGACCGCGAGGGGGACGGTCCGCTCCGAGGCAAGCCGGAGGATCAGGTGCCGGCGGAACGTCGTTCGGCGCCGCCTCGACGCGGGACGGGCTCCGGGAGACGAGATGCGCCTCGGGCTGTCAACCGCCTCGAGGGGAGTGGCGCTCGTGGGATGGCGAGTGGCCATCTCGACGAGTCGACGCGTCAGGCCCAATGCCCCCCGGTGCAGGCGTGACGCGGTCGCGGGTCGATAGAGGTTGCGGGGACGCAGGCGCGCGGTGGCACGCACGACGCCGTCCCTGGCGTTCGGCAATACAGAACTCCTGGCGGGACGGTCCCGATGCGCGGCGGGTCGCGCGGGTTGCGGGGTCGCGGGCCGTCCGGGGTCGCGATCTTGAGCTGGGGTCTCGCTTCGCGGCCGAGCCCACTCCTCCGCGGGCTCCGACGTTGCAGGGACCTTATCACGCGCCGCTTCGACGCTGCAAACCGCTGCGGCGTCGGCCCGTCGCGAGCCCGGATCAGTGCGGCGCTACGAGTCCAGCGACTTCGTCAGGCCCGCCAGGAACTGGGTGTTCGTCTCGGTCTTCGCGAGCCGGTTGAGCAGGAGCTCGATGCCCTCGTTCGTGCCGACCGCGGACAGCATCCGGCGCATCGTCCAGACCATCTTGAGGGTCGGCTCCTCGAGGAGCAGCTCCTCGCGCCGAGTGCCGGAGCGCATGACGTCGATCGCCGGGAAGATCCGCTTCTCGGCGAGCTTGCGATCGAGGATGAGCTCCGAGTTGCCGGTGCCCTTGAACTCCTCGTAGATCACGTCGTCCATCCGTGAGCCGGTGTCGACGAGGCACGTCCCGATGATCGTGAGGGAGCCGCCCTCCTCGATCTTCCGGGCCGCCCCGAAGAACCGCTTCGGCGGGTAGAGGGCGATCGGGTCGAGGCCGCCCGAGAGCGTCCGACCCGAGGGCGGGAGCGCGAGGTTGTACGCGCGCGCGAGGCGGGTGATGGAGTCGAGCAGGATCACGACGTCGCGGCCGGTCTCGACCTGGCGCTTGGCGATCTCGAGGGCCATCTCGGCGACGTGGGTGTGGTTCTCGGTCGGCTCGTCGAAGGTCGAGCTGATGACCTCGCCCTTGACGCTCCGGCGCATGTCGGTGACCTCCTCGGGCCGCTCGCCGATGAGGGCGACCATCAGGAGGATGTCCGGGTAGTTGGCCGTGATGCCGTTGGCGATGTTCTTGAGGAGCATCGTCTTGCCGGCCTTCGGCGGGCTGACGATGAGCGCCCGCTGGCCCTTGCCGATCGGGTTGACGAGATTGACGAGGCGCTGGCTGAGGTTCTTGACGTCGCTCTCGAGGTTGATGAGCTCGTCCGGATGGACCGGGGTCAGGTCGTTGAAGACCGGCCGCCGGCGGGCGGTCTCGATGTCGACGCCGTTGACCGAGTCGACGCGGATGAGGCCCCAGTACTTCTCCTGGTCGCGCGGGGCGCGGACCGCGCCGGTGACCCGATCGCCGATCCGGAGCCCGAACCGCCGCACCTGGCTCGAGCTGACGTACACGTCCTCCGAGCTCGGCAGCAGGCCGTGCCGGCGCATGAAGCCGTAGCCCTCGTCGACGATGTCGAGGATCCCGGTCGCGTAGGCGAGCCCGGCGTTCTCGGTCTGGCGCTGGAGGATCCGATCGACGAGATCGTCCTTGCGGTCCTCCTGGCGCGTGTCGAGCTCCAGGTCCCGACCGACCTGGCGGAGCTCGGCGACGCTCATCTCGCGGAGGTCCGCGACGTCGATGTCGTTGCGCTCGCGGGCGGCCTCGAGCTCCTGGATCTCGTCGTGCTCCGTGACGGGAAGGCGGCCGCCGCTGCTGAACTGGGTGCGGCGACGGGGGCGGCGGTTGCGCACCGCGCGCTGATCTGGACCGGGCATCTGGATAGGGTTCACCTGCTGGTGAGGACGAGGAAATGGGCCTCCCCGGGCGTCGCCCGCGCGACACAGCGGGTCCGCGTGGCGGACGGATGGGGATGGCGGGAGCATAGGTCCAGCCGCGGCCCGCGTCAATGATCCTCGAACGGTCGCGACGCGGGGCTAGGATCGGCCGGTGACGGATGGCCAGCCGCGGGGGAGCTCGGCGTCGACGGAGACGGTCGCGGCGATGTTCGACCGGATCGCCCGGCGCTACGACGCGATGAACCGGCTCATCTCCGGCTTCCAGGAGCCACGCTGGCGGCGACAGCTCGTCGCCGCGGCCCGGCTCTCGACAGGCATGTCCGCGGTGGACGTCGCGAGCGGCACCGGCAAGGTGGCCACGAGCCTGGCCGATGCGGTCGGGACGTTCGGCCGGGTCGTCGGGGTCGACGTGTCTCCGGGGATGGTCGAGCTGGCGCGGCGCCGGTCGTTCGATCGGGTGGAGCTGGAGTTCGTGCTCGGCGACGCGATGGCCCTGCCGCTCGAGGACGCGATGTTCGACGCCGCCACGATCGCGTTCGGGATGCGGAACCTGCCGGACTACGTTCGCGGCTTCGCCGAGATGACCCGGGTCGTCAGGCCGGGCGGCGTCGTGGCCTGCCTCGAGATCGCCCGCCCGACCTCACTGGTCGGGCGGATCGGGCGGGTCTGGTTCGAGCGAGGCGTCCCCGTCGTCGGGCGCCTCGTCGGCGAGGCCGAGGCCTATCGCTACCTGGTGGAGAGCGTCCGGTCGTACCCACCGCCCGAGGCGATCGCGGAGACGATGCGGGGCGTGGGGCTGGAGGACGTGGCTTGGCGGCCGATGCTCTTCGGCATGGTCACGCTCCACGCGGGCCGGGTGGCCGGCGGGGAGCCGCCGAAGGCCTAGCTGCGCCGGGCCTGGCTGCGCCGGGCCTCGCTGCGCCGGGCCTAGCTGCCGGACTTCGTCGCGACGCTCGCCTTCGAGCCGGATGGGCCCTTGGAGCCGTCGCCGGCGTTCTGGGCCATCGCCGCTCGAGCCGCTTCCCAGTCCTTCTTGAACTGGACGATGCCCTTGTCGGTCAGCGGGTGGGCCAGCATCTGCTGGAAGACCTTGAACGGCAGGGTCGCGATGTGGGAGCCGGCGAGCGCGGCCTCGGTGACGTGCCGAGGATGGCGGACCGACGCGGTCAGGACCTCGGTGTCGAGCTCGAAGAACCGGACGATCTCGGACAGCTCGCGGATGACCGTCATGCCCTCCTCGTTGATGTCATCGAGGCGCCCGACGAACGGCGAGAGGATGTTCGCGCCGGCCTTGGCCGCGAGGAGGCCCTGGTTCGCGCTGAAGATCAGCGTGCAGTTCGTCTTGATGCCCTCGGCCCGGAAGCGGCTCATCGCCTCGAGGCCGTTCTCGGACATCGGGACCTTGACGTAGATGTTGTCGGCGAGCTTCGCGAAGTGACGGCCTTCGCGGACCATCCCATCGGCTTCGTCGGCCACGACCTCGGCCGAGACGGGGCCGCTCGTGATCTTGCAGATGTCCTGGAGGACCTCGTCGTAGGTCATCCCGTGGATCTTGGAGAACAGGGTCGGGTTGGTCGTCACGCCGTCGAGGACGCCCCAGCGGGCGACGGTTCGGATCTCCTCGATCTCGGCCGTGTCGAGGAACAGCTTCATGGAGCGCCTCCGTTCGAGTCTTGGCTCGATGGTACGCGCGACCGGCATTGCAGCCGGTACGGCGCGTCGCGCGCCGAGCGTTCGGGCGCCTGCGACCATGGGGCCCGATGTCCGAGCCGATCGCTGACGGCGTCCACGAGGCCGAGCCGGGTCGACCCGGCGCCGGGTTCGCCGGGGTTGCCGGGGTTGCCGGGGATGGCGGGTTCGCCGGGGATGGCGGGGATGCAGCGGCCGCAACCGCGCCGCTGTGGCGACTCGGGCCGTTCCGGCGATTCTGGCTGGGCGAGAGCATCTCGTTCGTCGGAAACCAGGTCACCGAGCTGGCGCTGCCGCTGACCGCGGTCCTCCTCCTCGGCGCGAGCGCCGGCCAGATGGGCGCGCTGACCGCCGTGGGCTTCCTCCCGTACCTGGTCTTCGGGCTGCCGGCCGGCGTCTGGGTCGATCGGATGCGACGCCAGGTCGTGCTGGTGGCGCTCGATCTCATCAGCGCCGCCGCGGTGCTCGTCGTGCCACTCGCCGCAGCCCTCGGGCTGCTGCGGATCGAGCTCCTCTACGTCGTGACCTTCGTCCTCGGCTCGACGGTCGTGATCTTCATGGTCGCGTACCAGTCGTTCGTGCCGACGCTCGTCGGGCGAGAACGGATCCGCGAGGCCAACGCGGCCCTGGAGGCCTCGAGCTCGGCGACGGCGGTTGCCGGTCCGGGCATCGGCGGCCTGCTGGTCCAGTGGATCGGGGCGCCGTTCGCGCTCCTGGCCGACGGCCTGTCGTTCCTCGTCTCGGCCGCGCTCGTCGGCTCGATCCGGGTCGATGAGCCGCCGCCGATCCGCTCGACCGCGAAAGGCTCCTCGCTCGCGCAGATCCGCGAGGGCATTGCGTACGTCGCCTCGACGCCGGCCCTCGCGGCGCTCGTCCAGGGCGGGACGATCCACAACTTCTTCAGCCGGATGATCGATGCGCTGTTCGTGCTCTACGCAAGCCGCGAGCTCCACCTCGACGCCGCGACGATCGGCCTCGTCGTGGCCGCGGCTGGCCCGGGCGCGTTCCTGGGATCGCTCCTCGCCGCCCGGCTGCCGCGATGGCTCGGCCTTGGGCGGACGCTGTGGGTCAGCCAGCTCCTCACCGGCGCAGCCCAGATGCTCGTCCCGATCGCGGGTGTGGTGGCCGTCTCCGTTGCGGGACCGAACGCCCCAACCGCGGCCGCCCTCGTCGTCGCGGCGGGAATGGTGCTGCTGGGGATCGTCCGATCGGTGTTCAACGTGAACCAGGTGAGCCTGCGCCTCTCGATCACGCCGGATCGGATGCATGGTCGGATGAACGCGTCGGTGCGATTCGTCATGTGGAGCGTGACGCCGTTCGGGGCGTTGGCCGGCGGGGCACTCGCGTCGACGGCACTGGGCCTCCAGGGCACGCTCTTCCTTGCCGCGGCCGGCGTGTTCGCGGCCACGCTCCCGTTCCTGCGGCCCGCGCTCCGGGGGCTGGCCTCGATGCCGCCGGCGACGCCCAGCGCGACTCCGGAGCCCGACTGATCGGCGCGACTCCGGAGCTCGACTGATCGGCGCGACCCGGATTGCGCCTGATCGGCGCGACTCCGGCCCCCGGCTGATCCGCGCCGACGACCCGGATTGCGCCTGACGCAAGATGATGGCTTGAAGCTGGCCTGCTGGACCGCTCGGCCTTCCCTCGGTCGCCCCGAATTGCGGCATGCGCAACGCCGCTGGCCCGTGGCGGCCCGGCCGGCCAGTCGGAGGGCTGAAGTCCTCGGAATCTTGCGCGACGCGCAATCGCGGTTCGCGACGCGCAATCGCGGTTCGCGACGCGCAATCGCTGTTCGCTCGCGGCATCGCTGTTCGCTCGCGGCATCGCGGTTCGCTCGCGGCATCGCGGTTCGCTCGCGGCCGCGCGGTTCGCTCGCGGCATCGCGGTTTGCTCGCGGCATCGCGGTTCGCTCGCGGCCTCGCGGTTCGCTCGCGGCGGCTGCCGGGGACGTCAGCCGGCGGTGACGATCCCAGGCGAGTCGGCGGGCTCGGGAACGACCTCGACCACCTCGACCGCCTCGACCGCGTGCGTCGGGGACGACGCGGCGGACGGGCCGGACCCGGCCGAGCCGGACTGGGCGATCGCGGCCTTCACGAAGCCGTCGAAGAGCGGGTGCGGGCGCTCGGGGCGGCTCTTGAACTCGGGGTGGAACTGGCTCGCGACGAACCAGGGGTGGTTCCTGAGCTCGACGATCTCGACGAGGCGGCCGTCGGGTGACTGGCCGGAGAGGAGCATGCCCGCGCCTTCGAGGGTCTCGCGGTAGCGGTTGTTGACCTCGAAGCGGTGGCGGTGGCGCTCGTAGACGACCTCCTGGCCGTACGCGGCCCGGGCCTTCGAACCCTCCGTGAGCTTCGCCGGATAGAGGCCGAGGCGCATCGTCCCGCCCTTGTCCTCCATGTCCCGCTGGTCCGGCATGAAGTCGATGACCGGGTTCGCGGTGAACATGTCGAACTCGGTGGAGTTGGCGTCCTTGGTCTCGAGGACCTGCCGGGCGAACTCGATGACTGCGCACTGGAGTCCGAGGCACAGGCCGAGGTAGGGCACGCCGTGGTCGCGGGCGAAGTGGGCCGCGAGGACCTTGCCCTCGATGCCGCGATGGCCGAAGCCGCCGGGCACGAGAACGCCCGCGGCGCCCTCGAGGGTCGCGTGGAGGGTCTCGCGGGAGAGGGTCTCCGAGTCGACCCAGCGGACGCGGGCATCGACGCCATTGGCCCAGGCCGCGTGCTTCAACGCCTCGGTGACCGAGAGGTACGCGTCGGGCAGCTCGATGTACTTGCCGACGAGGGCGATCTCGATGCTCGGCTTGGGGGTCTTGATTCGATCGACGAGCGCTCGCCAGCCCTCGAGGTCGGGGGCCGCCTCGGGATCGCCGAGGCCCAGCTCGCGAACGACGAGCCGGCCGAGGCCGGACGCCTCGAACTGGAGCGGCACCTCGTAGATGGTCTCGGCGGTGGGTGCGGGGATGACCGCGTCGATGTCGACGTCGGTGAAGAGTGCGATCTTCTCGCGGATCTCGTCGGGGACCTCGTGGTCCGAGCGCAGGACGATGACATCGGGCTGGATGCCGATCCCGCGGAGCTCCTTGACCGAGTGCTGGGTCGGCTTCGTCTTGAGCTCGCCCGTCGCGGCGAGCTCCGGCAGGAGCGTGACGTGGACGTACAGGACGTTCGCCCGGCCGACGTCCTTGCGCATCTGGCGGATGGCCTCGAGGAACGGCAGGCTCTCGATGTCGCCGACCGTGCCGCCGACCTCGACGATCACGACGTCCGGCTCGCCATCGCGAGCAACGCGGACGATGCGCTCCTTGATCTCGTTGGTGATGTGGGGGATGACCTGGACCGTGCCCCCGAGGTAGTCGCCGCGGCGCTCCTTCGCGATCACGGCCTGGTAGATGCGGCCCGTGGTCACGTTGGAGAGCTGGGTCAGGTTCTCGTCGATGAACCGCTCGTAGTGGCCAAGGTCGAGGTCCGTCTCGGCCCCGTCATCGGTGACGAAGACCTCGCCGTGCTGGTACGGCGACATCGTGCCGGGGTCGACGTTGATGTACGGATCGAGCTTGAGGATGGAGACCTTGAGGCCGCGGGCCTTGAGCAGCCGCCCGACGCTCGCGGCGGTGATGCCCTTCCCGAGTGAGGAGGTCACGCCTCCGGTCACAAAGACATACTTCGCCATGGGTCAGGGCCTCCGGGGGTTTTTCTGATGCTACCGGATGGGGCCCGCCGAGTCGAATCCGGAGGCGCCTCGGAGCGCGATTGCGACGCGCGACAGCGCGTCCGAAAGGAGCCACCCGATGGAGTTCGCCGAGGTCGTCATGAAGCGCCGGGCGGTGCGCCGCTTTGAGGAGGGCGGCGTCGATCGTGAGGTCATCGAGCGGATCGCGCGCCTCGCCCAGCGGACACCCTCGGCCGGGTTCAGCCAGGGCCAGCGCCTGGTCGTCGTGACCGAGCCCGCGCAGCGGCGCGAGGTCGCCCGGCTCTACGGCGAGGACGAGTACGAACCGGTCTTCGGCCGGTGGGTCAGCGAGTGCGCGGCCCAGTTCATCCCGTGCGTGTCCGAGGCGATCTACCACCGCCGCTACCAGGAGCCCGACAAGACCGGGCCTGCGGGCGATGAGATCGAGTGGCCCATCCCCTACTGGTGGGTCGACATCGGGGCGACGATGCAGAACGTCATGCTGGCCGCGGTCGACGAAGGCCTCGGCTGCGGGTTCGTCGGGGCGGATCGCGCGGGAATCGACGAGCTCAAGCGGTACCTCGCGATCCCCGAGGAGTTCGAGCCGATCGGGGTCATGCCGGTCGGGCGGCCCATCGCGGACGTCCGGTCACCGAGCCTCAAGCGCGGCTGGGTGCCGTTCGAGCAGTTCGCCCGCTGGGAGCGCTGGTAACGGGTGGGGGCTCAGTCGATCGGCAGGAGGACCCGCAGGCGGGCGGCGAAGCCACCGCCGCGTGCGCCGAGCCGGGTGATCGCGACCCCGAGGACGATGATCGCCCCGCCCAGGAGCTCGCCGCTGCTGATCGGCTCGGAGAGGGCGACGACGGCCATGAGCGCCGTGATGAACGGCACGAGGAACTGGAACGCGGTGATCCGGGTCGGGCCCAGGAGACGGATCCCGTGGAAGATCACGACGTTCGCCGCGCCCGCGGGAATCAAGGCCGAATAGAGCAGGCCGGCCCAGGCGCCGGGCTGGACCGTTGACCACTGCGCCCCGAAGGACTGGCCGATCCCGGGGAGCGCCAGGACCGCGCCGCCGCCGATCATCGCCCAGGCCGTGGTCCGGAGCGGCGAATGGCGCCGCAGGACGGGTGCCCCGAAGCTCGTGTAGATCGCCCAGCAGACGGCGGCGACGAGCGTCAGCGCGTCCCCGAGCACCGAGGAATCGAGCGCCAGCCCGACCCCGCCGATGATGACGACCGCGACGCCCGCGAACGACACGAGGCCGCCGACGAGCTTCGGGCGGGTCAGGACGTCGGAGCCGGCGAGGACCGCGACGAAGGCCGTCATGACCGGCGTCGCGGCGATCAGGAAGGCCGAGGTCCCCGGGGAGATGCTCTGGAGACCGGTCGCCCAGAGGACCTGATAGATCCCGAAGCCGATCGCCCCGAGCCCCAGGATGGGGCGGAGCTCCGGCCATGGCATCCGGACCGAGCCCTCGCGCAGCCGCAGCAGGCCGAGGAGCAGGAGGCCCGCGCCGCCGAACCGGATGAACGCGAAGGTCAGCGGCGGGATCTGCTGATTGGCGGCCTTGACGACGATGAAGTTCGCGGCCCAGAAGACGACGACCGCGAGGGCGCCGGCCTCGGCAATCCGTCGGTCGCGGGCCGTCCAGATCCGGCCCGCACGGGGATGACCGGGCGCAGGCTCAGCCAGGGTCGCCAGCCGCGCTGGTCAGGGCCGGAAAGCGAGGGGTCGGCGGGAGGAACGAGCCGGTCGGGCGATCAGCCCTCCTGCTCGAGCTCCAGGGTCTCCTCGTCGTCCTCTTCGGTGAGCTTGAGCCACACGAACAGGCCGGCGAGGACGACGAGCGGGATGACGAGGATCGCGCCGAGCGTGATCCCGAGAGCGACGGCAACGGTCTTCAGAGCGCGCATCTGGGTCCTCCAGTTCGAGGCGCCAATTGTCAGGCTTTCGAGCGGATGGTGGGTGTTTCGGCGGCGGCCCGGAGGTCGTGCCCCTGGTTGACGAGCTCGGCGATGTCCTCGCGGGTGAACTCGACGAGCTCGTGGTGGGTGCCGGTCTGGCTGGATCGGAGGAGTCGAAGCACGTACGAGCCGTCCTGCTCGAAGAAGAAGACGTCGCGGGGCTTCTGGCTGTCGAGGTACCGTCCGATGACCCGGAGGGCCGACTGGTAGTGGTCCGGTGCCGGCTCCGGGCCGAGCCCTCGCCGCGCGAGCGACTGGTCCATGAACGCCGACAGCTCGTCGTCCCGCAGCGTCATCGTCTGCTTCGACATCGAGGCCAGGGCCTCGCTCCACTGGCCGGCGCCCTCGATGGCCAGGCCCTGGACCAGGAAGCCGTCGGCGATCTCGAGGAGCAGGACCTCGCGCATGCCCATCGCGTCGAGCCGGGCGCCGATCGAGCGAAAGACCTCTTCGAAGTCCTGGCGCGGGCTGCCGTCGTAGATCCGCATCCGCTCTCGTCTCCGACCCTGCGCCCGAGGCCGCCGGTGAGGAGCCGGCGGTCAGGATCCGGTCGTCAGGTCGAGGAGCCCCTTCTCCTGGGCTCGATGGACGCTGAACCGGAACACGAGCGCGGCGGCGAGTGTAGCCACGGCCCCTGTCACGATCAACGCGATCAGGCACCAGCCGAGATCGGGCTGGGTCGTATTGGCAACACCGGCGAGCCACGATCCCGCGCCGCCGATGCCCGATGGTGCGCCGGGCAGCAGGGCCCGGCGAGCGGCCTCGATCCACCACCCGAGCGGGGTCACGAGGCCGACGACCTGGAGCGGCGCCGGCAGGATCGAGAGCGGGAAGACGGCCCCGGACAGGAGGAACGCCGCGCCGGCGAAGGCCTCCGGGTAGGACCAGCTCTCCTGGCGAGTCTGGAGGCAGACCGCCGCGAGGAGCAGGGCCATCGCGACCACGGAGGCGAGACCGAGGACCGTGGCGACGAGCAGGACGGGCCAGTTCACGCGGGTGATGTCGATCGGCACGCCGAGGAACACGACCCCGATCCCGATCGTGATGAGCGCGCCGGCCACCCCGACCCCGAGCCGGGCCACGCCCCGGCCGAGCAGCACGACGAGGAAGCTGCTCGGGCTCAGGAAGATGTACTTGAGCATCCGGTAGCGCTCGCGGTCGTCCAGGATCGACCAGGCGAGGCCGGAGATGCCACTCGTCACGAGCGACCAGAACGCGGTCCCGACGACCACGAAGGGCTGGAGCGCCGCCGATCCGGGCCCGCCGACGACGGCGAGCATGACCACGAGGATCATCGCCGCGCTCACGGGCTTCGCCACGGAGTAGATGAAGAACAGGATCGGATCGGTCCAGTTCGCCTCCATCCGCCAGCCGATCCGGGCGGCCGTCACGAAGGCCCGCAGTGAGTCGCGGACGCCGGTGCCACCCGCGGAACGAGCGAGCCCGGCAGGCGCACCCGCGCCACGCGCCGTCCCCGCGCCGGTCATTGCCATCGGATCGTCAGCCGCCCGTCGCGCCGGGCGCGCTGCTCCATGGCCGCGAGCATCCACCGCGCGAAGCCCGTCGAGAGGACCGCCATCAGGACGAGGATCCCGAGCTCGATCGCCGGTGCCGGCGTCCCGATCGGGAACGGCGCGCCCGAGAACACGAGCTGGCGCATCGCGTCGAGGCCGGTCGCCAGCGGGATCACACCGACGGACAGGGCGCCGAGCAGGCCCAGCCGCGCGACCGGAAAGTTCAGGCCGGACACGAAATACACCGGCTCGGTGAGCGCCTGGCCGAGGTGCCAGGCCTCGCGGCCCCAGACGAGGAACAGGCTCGCGAGGACCATGCCCACCCCATACAGCGCCGCGAGCGTCGCGACGAAGACGAGCACGACGAGCAGCCAGCTCTGGACGCTGAACGTGACTCCGAACACCGCCGTGGCGATGAGCAGGATCGCGAGGGCCCGGCTGGCGCTCATGACCATCCCGCCGAGGGCCATCCCGAACAGGATCGACATGAAGCTCATCGGGGCGGCGAAGTACAGCTCGAGGTTGCCCTGGCTCTTCTCCCACCACAGCTGGTTCGCCATCATCCAGATCACGTTGATCCAGAACGCGCTCATGACCCCGCCCAGGACCACGAACCCGACGTACGCCTCGGGCGCGTGGAGCGAGCGGTACACGAGCACGTAGGCCGCGGTCTGGAGGAACGGCAGCAGGATCTCGAAGAAGATCCAGGACTTCTCGCGGAACATGCCGCGCCAGCGCGGATACGCCCGACCGCGGATCGCGCGGAGGTTCGTGATCAGGACCTGGCGCGGGCTCCAGGCAGCGTCTTGCCGTGGCCCCGCACCGGATCGACCGACGAGGTCGAAGGTCGTCATTCGGCGTGCTCGTCCCGGTCGTCGCTGGCGCCGGATCGCCCGTCGTCGCGATGCTCGTCCGGCTCGTCCTCGTCCCCGAACCCGCGACCGACGAGTTCCACGAACACGTCCTCGAGGCTCGGCTCGGACTTCTCGAGGCCCAGGATGCGCGAGCCGCGGGCCGACAGCGCGCCGACGACCGCGGACAGGGCCGCGTCGTCGTCGAGCACGAGGTTGATCGCCACGCCCTGGCGATCGGTCCGCTCGTCGGCCGCGGCGACCGGCGTCGCCGAGACGACGCCCGGCTCGCGGGCGAGGGCCGCCGCTCCCCCATCGAGGCGGTCCAGCTCCACCCGGAAGATCGACTCGCGCTGGACGCGGCGCTTGAGCTCCGCCGACGTCCCGATCGCGAGGATCCGACCATGATCCACGATCGCGATGCGATCGCACAGCTCGTCGGCCTCGGCCATGTAGTGGGTCGTCAGGAGGACCGTGCGGCCGGGCACGGCGGCCTTCCACTCGAGCATGAGCTCGCGCAGGGTTCGGGCCGCCGCGACGTCGAGCCCGAGGGTCGGCTCGTCGAGGAACAGGATCCAGGGATCGTTCATGAGCCCGCGCGCGAGGTTCATCTTCTGGCGCTCGCCGGTCGACAGGGTGCTGACGCGCCGATCCGCCTTGTCGGCGAGGCCGACCCGTTCGAGCAGGGCGTCGCTCCGGCGCCAGCCCTCGGCCCCGGACATGCCGTAGTACTGGCTGAACATCCAGAGCTGCTCGCGGACGTGGAGGATCCCGTAGCCCGACTGCTCGCCGCCCGCGACCATGTTCATGATCCGGCGGATCTGCTTGAGGTCCTTCTCGACGTCGAACCCGAAGACCCTGGCCGTGCCGCTCGACGGCGCGAGCAGGGTCGTGAGGATCTTGATGAGGGTCGTCTTGCCGGCGCCGTTCGGACCGAGGAGCCCGAACAGCTCGCCCGATCGCACCTCGAGATCGATCCCGGCGAGCGCGTTCACCGGCCCGCCCTTGGCCTTGTAGACGCGGCGGACGTCCCGGACCTCGATCGCCAGTGGCGCGTCGTTCGCGTCCGCGACCGCGGCGCCCGGCGCCGGCGCGAGGACAGGCGCGACCGACCCGTGGACAGGCGCGACCGACACGTGGGCAGGCGCGACCGACCCGTGGGCCGGTGCGGACGCGACCTCGGATGGCGCCGAGGCCGGCTGCTGGGCAGCGTCGAGGGACGGTCGATCGGATTCGATCACGGACAGCGGGCACCCCGGGACGACAGGCGGTGTTGGGGGATCGCGAGTCTACCGCGGAACCCCGAACGCGGAAACCGTCGGGCGCGCCTTCGCCCGCGCCGCGTCCCGTCGTGAGGGACGCCATCGCATGGCTCTCACGGATCGTCCCCTGACACGGGACGAATCGCCCGGTCGCCGGGCGTTGGCTGTCCGATCCAGCGGCCTTGTCGCCACTGGAGCGACGACCCGGGCGTCTGCGTCGAATTCGTCGCCCTGGAGGCGACGGCGCGCACGGCGCGGGAACCCGTCGGTCCCGGGCTAGAAGCGGGTGAGCACGTCGCCGAGGGCGGGATCGAGCGAGCGCAACTGGCCGGCGAGCGTCGAGTCGTCGAGGCGGAACGCGTCGAACAGCCGGCGGAGGACCGCCGAGCCACCGCTGAGGTAGGCGTCCTCGGCGGCGAGCTCGAGGCGGAACTGGTACCAGACGTAGTTGGGGCCGCCCATCTCGGAATACCGCCGTTCGAAGTCCTCGAGCGTCCGCCACTCGTAGTTCGTGTCGGGCGCCTTCGCGCCAAGCCGCGGGAGCGTGAGCAGCGTCGCGAGCGCGGAGGGCCGACGCTCGTGGACCCACGTGTGGAGCGCGAGGTTCGCGAACAGCTCCTGGAGCCACAGCCGCGGGAACGTCACGCCGTCCTGATGGAAGAGGTGGGCCACCTCGTGCACGGCCACGAGGTCGAAGAACGGGCCGAAGCGAATCTCGCCCCCGTGGACAGCGCCGGAATTGCCGGCACCGCCCGGGGTGGCGTAGACGGCCTCGAGCTCCGCGCGGTCCTCCGGCGCGACCATCGCCGCGAGCGACCCCCAGAACGGTGCCTCGGTGCCGGCGACGACGAGCGACCCCTCGCTGGCGTTCGGGAGCCCGAACAGCGGGACACGGCCCTTGGTCGCCCAATCGGCCTCGTCCAGGACCACGACCTGCGCCGCGGGCCGGCGATCGAGCAGCCCCGCGAGGTAGTCGTGCGCGTCCGCGGCGATCTCCGCGATGGCACGTGCAGCGGGCTCGAGGCCCTCGCTCGCGAACGTCGGAAGCGCGGCCGGAACCTCGACCAGGCCCTCGCGCAGCTCGGCGGCGGTCAGGCCGCTCATGCGTGCTCCGGCGGACCGGGCTGCGCAGGAATGCGCGCGAGCGCCTGCTCGAGGTCGGCCCACAGGTCGTCGACGTGCTCGAGGCCGACGCTCAGCCGGATCAGCGTGTCCGGCGTCCCGACCTCGCGCTCCGACGCGTAGCGGGCGCGCCGCTCGAGCGACGACTCGACGCCCCCGAGGCTCGTCGCGTGGACGATGAGCCGGCAGGCCTCGCAGGCCGCTTCGGCGTCCTCGCCGGAGCCCTCGGTCTCGAACGAGATCATGGTGCCGCTGCCGGGGTACCGAACGCGCCGCACGGCCCGGTGCCGGCCCAGGCGCGCGGCCAGCTCGCGGGCCGACTCCTGGCCTCGGGCATGACGGATCGGGAGGGTTCGAAGCCCCCGGAGCGCGAGGTACGCCTCGAGCACGCCGGGGATCGCACCGGTTCTCTGGCGGCGGGCGGCCAGGCGGTCTCGCCACGCCCCATCCGCCGCTACGACGGCACCGAGCAGGAGGTCGGAGTGGCCGCCGATGAGCTTCGTGCCGGAATGGACGACGAGATCGGCCCCGAGCGTCAAGGGCTGCTGGGCGATCGGTGTCGCGAACGTGTTGTCGACCACGACCGTCGCGCCGTTCCGCTTCGCCAGGCCGATGACCGCCGGGAGATCCACGACGTCGAGGATCGGGTTCGTGGGCGACTCGATCCAGACGAACCCCGCTCCCGCGATCGTTGCCGCGAGGCCCGTAGCGGTCAGCTCCTCGTGGGTCTCGAGCTCGAGGAGCCCAAGCCGCGCGCGCTCCCGGAGCAGCTCGGCGACCCCGAAGTACGGCGCGCGCTGGGCGATGACGCGGGTGCCGGGCGGGATCTCGTCGAGGATCGCGGTCGTCGCGGCCAGGCCCGAGGCGAATGTCACGCACTGCCCGCGCTCGAGCTCCCCGAGCGCCGCCTCGAACGCGGCCCAGCCGGGATTGCCGTCCCGGCCGTACTCGGGCGCCGCCCCGTGGTGGAACGTCGAGGCTGGAACGATCGGCGAGTTCAGCGGCGCCCCCGGAACCCGATCAGGCCGACCGGCGACAACCGCGAGGGTCTCGGAGTGGAGCTGTTCGTCACGCATCGGTTGCTTGCTCACCGCTCACGACATTTCACATGACCGACCGGGAGTTGGCGAGAGGGACATCGGGCGGCTCCAAGCCCGGATGCTCCGTGGTGACGCCGGAGGGCTCCGGCTTCCGGGCGAGGGTATAGCCCCAGTGGATCGTCTCGGTCAGCAACGTCCCGGGACTCGGGGCAACCGCCCGGCGAACCTCCGCCTCGAACCGCCCCAGTTGGTCACCAAGAAGGCGTCCGGAGCAGACGGACGTCGACTCGAGATACCCCACGATCTCCTCGACCGTCAGCTCGCGCCGTTCTGCATAGCGCCGCTCCTCGATATCCACGAAGCCCGCCGCCCGCAGGACGGACTCCCTTCCTTGCTCGTCAAGTGCGGCTTCCGGCAGCGAACGACCCTGCCCTCCAGGAAAGAGGTGCACGAGCCAGCGGCCGCGGGTTTCGCGCAGCCGGACTTCCCACGGTTCGTCGCCGATGAATCGGCCGTCCGTCCCCAGCGTCGCGAGGCAGCCCCCTGGGCGCAGCCAGCGAAGCGCGTTCTGGGCAACGACGGTCTGCTCGAGCCGATGGAAGGCCTCGCCGATGGTGATGAGGTCAACCGACTCGGGGTCGACCAGCAGATCCTCGGCTCGTCCCAGCTCGAAGGCGACGTTCTCGATCCGCAGCCGCTTGGCCGTGGCTTGCCCGACGGCGATCATCTCGGGTTCGAGATCGACCGCGGTGATGCGCTCGAACCGGTCGGCCAGCGCCAGGGCCAGCCGTCCCGGGCCGGTAGCGAGATCGAGCAGGACTCTGCTCCCTACCGCGGCTCGAGCCAGGAGGTCCTCGAGCATCGGAGACGGGTACGGAGGCCGGTAGATCGCATACAGCTCGGCGGTCCCGGCGAATGCATCTCGGTCCAGGTTCGACGGGAATGTCATGGGTACGTCGGGCAGTTGTTCCCGTCAGTTCAACGTGCGGCCAGGCGCGAGGCGAGGCGCGAGGCGAGCCTCGCGGCGGTCGCAGCGTTGTTGACGATGAGGCCGCGGTTGGCGCGGACCGAGGCGCCGCCGGTCAGCTCGGCGACGCGGGCGAGAATCCAGGG
>DASUHU010000061.1:0-8544 GCA_036273395.1 Candidatus Limnocylindrales bacterium | reverse complement strand
CGGTACGAGGCGCACCACCAGGTGCAGATCTCGGACGCGGCCCTCGTCGCGGCGGCCTCGCTGTCCGACCGGTACATCACCGCGCGGTTCCTGCCCGACAAGGCCATCGACCTGGTCGACGAGGCCGCCTCCCGGCTGCGGATGGAGATCGACTCCTCCCCGGTGGAGATCGACGAACTGCGCCGCACGGTGGACCGGATGAAGATGGAAGAGCTGGCGCTCTCCCGCGAGTCCGACGCCGCGAGCAAGGACCGCTTGGAGAAGCTGCGCCCCGACCTCGCGGACAGGCAAGAGCAGCTCACCGCGCTCACCGCGCGCTGGGAGCAGGAGAAGTCCGGGCTCAACCGGGTCGGCGAGCTGAAGAAGCGGCTCGACGACCTGAAGGGCCAGGCGGAGCGCGCTCAGCGGGACGGGGACTACGAGGCGGCGTCGCGGCTGCTCTACGGCGAGATCCCCACGCTGGACGCGGAGATCGCCGAGGCGGCCGCCAGCGACCGCGCCAGCGATGCCTCCAGGGAAAGCGCGGTGCCCACTGCCGCGCCGATGGTGAAGGAAGAGGTCGGACCGGACGACGTGGCCGACGTGGTGTCGGCATGGACCGGCATCCCCGCCGGGCGGCTGCTCGAGGGCGAGACCGGCAAGCTGCTGCGCATGGAAGACGAGCTCGGCTCACGGGTGATTGGCCAGGCGAGCCCAGTGCAGGCAGTGTCGGACGCGGTGCGCCGGGCACGGGCTGGTGTGTCCGATCCTGACCGCCCGACTGGTTCCTTCCTGTTCCTCGGGCCGACCGGCGTCGGCAAGACCGAGCTCGCGCGAGCCCTCGCCGGCTTCCTGTTCGACGACGACCAGGCGATGGTCCGGATCGACATGAGCGAGTACATGGAGAAGTTCTCCGTCTCGCGCCTCGTCGGCGCGCCGCCTGGCTACGTCGGCTACGAGGAGGGCGGCCAGCTGACCGAGGCGGTTCGACGGCGGCCGTACCAGGTGGTCCTGCTCGACGAGATCGAGAAGGCCCACCCCGACGTGTTCAACGTCCTGCTCCAGGTCCTCGACGACGGCCGCCTGACCGACTCCCAGGGCCGGACGGTCGACTTCAAGAACACGGTCCTGATCATGACCAGCAACATCGGCTCGCAGGTCATCGCCGCCACGGGAGCGAAGGCCGGCGATCCCGAGGCCTACGAGGTGATGAAGCGCCAGGTCACCGAGGCCCTCCGGCTCCAATTCCGGCCCGAGTTCCTGAACCGGATCGACGAGGTCATCGTCTTCCACGCCCTGACCGACGCGGACCTCGCCGCGATCGTCGAGCTGCTCGTGGCCGACCTCCAGCGTCGCCTCGCGACGCAGGACCTGACGCTCGAGCTCACGCCCGCCGCCCGGGCGCTCGTCGCGCGCGAAGGCACCGATCCGACGTTCGGGGCGCGGCCGCTCAAGCGGACGATCCAGCGCCTCGTCGAGAACCCGCTCGCGCGGGCGCTGATCGAGGGCCGCTTCAAGCCCGGCCAGGCGATCCAGGTCGACGCCGACCCGATCGGCTCGACGCTCGTGTTCAGCAGCGATGGCCAGGCCGTCGTTTCCGACGCCGCCGCGCGGCGCGACGCCAGGGCGCGAGATTCGGAAGGGACCGAGGCCGTCGGGGCGGGGGCGGCCGGGCGCCGCCGCGGCGCCTCCATCCTCGACCTGCCGGATACGGACGAGCGTGACGGCGGCGACGGCGGGAGCCGGCCCAACTGAGCCGAGCGTCGGCTGCGGCTGATCCCGGCGATCCTGGCCATCCGGGCCATCCGGGCCATCCCGGCCTTCGGACTGGCTGAGCCCCGCGGCCCTCGATGCGCTACCTCGACGCTGCCGCTCGCCTCGAATCCCGGGCCGCGGCCCGCGCCCCGCGCGAATGGCCGGAACCGCCATCGGCGCTGATGCCGACGCGGCTGGATGCCGTCGAGGTCCGGCCGCGAACCCTGAGCGCCGGCCCTCCCGACGCGGTCGCCTCGGCCGTGCTCGTGCTGGTCGCGCCGGACCGTGAGCCCGCCGGTGGCGCCGAGGCCGAGGTCATCCTCATCGAGCGGGTCGATCGCGGTGGCCACCATTCGGGCGAGATCTCGTTTCCCGGCGGTCGGACCGAGGACGACGAGGACGCGCCGATGACGGCCCTCCGCGAGGCGCGGGAGGAGGTAGGGCTCGACGCCAACGCGGCTGGGGTCCGGGTGGTGGGGCTGCTCGAGCCCTTCTGGATCCCGGTCTCGAATTTCATGGTCCATCCGGTCCTCGCGATCGCGGCCGTGCCACCGGTCCTGCGACCCTCCCCGGACGAGGTCGCCTCGATCGTCCCGGCACCGCTCGACGGGTTCCTGCCCGGGGCACGCATCGAGCTCGTCGAACGCGAGGTCCGCGGCACGCGGCTGCGGTTCGGCGGCTACCCGGTGGCGGGCCACCTGGTCTGGGGCGCGACAGCGCGTGTCCTCGGGCAGCTCGGCGAGGGACTGGCCCCGGCCCATGGGAGCGTGGCATCCTGACGCGGGAGGTTCGGTGCCCAACCGCGTCCTGCTCCGCTCGCCGCGTTCGCCCTTCGCCGCGGTCCCGGCGTTCACGCTCCTCGAGCGGAACCTGATCGGGAGCAACGTCGGCAACCTCGTCTTCCAGGATGCCGCGTACCGGCTGCTCGACGTCCCCGGCGTCACGATCGAGGTCGACGGCCTCCGGGTCGACGCCTCCGACGCCGATCGGATCAACGACAGCTACGACACCTACGTCGTGCCGTTCGCGAACGCCTTCCGACGCCAGTTCGAGCCGGTCCTCGACCGCTGGACGGCGCTCGTGCGGCGGCTGCGCATCCCGGTGGTGGTCCTGGGGGTCGGCGCTCAGGCGCCGGTCGACTACGACCGCGAGCCGCTGCGCCGGCTCGAGCCCTCGACCCGGCGGTTCGTGGGCGCCGTCCTTGACCATGCGCCCTCGATCGGGGTCCGGGGCGCCTTCACCGCCGAGTGGCTGCGGTCCCTGGGATTCAGCGACGTCGAGGTCATCGGCTGCCCGTCGATGTTCTGGCATGGCGACCGGCTCGAGGTCTCGAAGCGGACAGCAACACTCCAGGCCGACGCGGCCGTCGTCGTGACCGCCTCGCCCTACCGGCGCGAGATGGGACCCATCGTCGACCGGCACCTCCTGCGGCATCGGCGGCTGAGCTACGTCGCCCAGGACGACGTGACCTACGAGCTCCTGCTCCTGCCCGGATCGAGTCCCGGCGGGGTGGTCCGCGGCTCCCTCACGGATCCCGCTCATGCGGTCTTCGAGCTCGGTCGGACGCGGTTGTTCACCCATCCCCGGGCGTGGTTCGAGTTCCTCCGCGACCACGACTTCGTGTTCGGCAGCCGGATCCACGGCACGATCGCAGCCCTGATCGCGGGCACGCCGGCCGTCGTGCTGGCCCACGACTCCCGCACGCGAGAGCTCGCGGAGCACTTCGAGATCCCGCATCGCCTGCTCGGCACGGTCTCGCCCGATGTCGTCGCGGAGCAGCTCTATGCCGAGGCCGACTATGCGCCGCTGGTCGGTGGCCATCGCCGGCGGTTCGAGGCGTTCACGTCGTTCCTCGAGCGGCATGGGCTGGAGCACGCGTTCGCGCCGGGCCAGGACCGCGGGGCGGCGTTCGACGAGCGCTACGCCCGCGTCCCGTCGGTCGTGCTGGCGAGCGACGGCAGCGGCGCCGTCCGGGGCCTCTCCGGGATCGCGCTGCGCTCGCGGCTCGCCGCTCGGCGAGCCGCTCGGTCGGCCATCCTCGGGGTCCGCCGCACGGTTGGCAAGCGGAAGACCCGGGAGGCCGTCGGCGTCCTCGCGCCGGTGCTCGTGGCCGCGTTCGTCAATCTCGCCGACCTGCTCTCGGGCGACCTCGCGGATGCCGCCCTCTCGCTCGTGAGCTGATCCCCCGGGCCGGCGTCAGCTTCCGGCGGGGCCCAGCTCCACGTTCGTGCCGAGCCCGCGCTCCGCGGCAGCCCGCAGGACGAGCGCCGCTGCGGCCGCATCCTGGACCGCGACCCCGGCCGACTTGTAGAGCGTGATCTGGGCGTCGTCCGTGCGCCCCGTCGCCGTGCCGGCAACGAGCTCACCGAGCTCGGCACGGATGTGGTCGGCGGTGATGAGGCCCGCGGCGATCGCACGGTTGATCTCGATCCCGCCGGCCGGCGGCGGAGCCAGGGCCACGGCGCGAGATTCGACGATCACGACGGCATCCCGGACCGTCTCGATGTCGACCTCACCGTCGCCCGCGGTGTTGAAGCCGACCGACGAGACGTGCGTGCCCGGGCGCAGCCACTCGCGGCGCACGACCGGCGACTCGGCGTGCGTCGCCGCGGTGACGATGTCCGCGTCGCGGACGGCGTCCTCGATGGAGTCCGAGGCGGTCACAGACGGCGCGGCGTGGCCCGGGGGCAGCTCGCGCGGGAGCAGCTCGCCGAGCTCCCGGGCCAGCGCCGCGGCCGCCTCCGGCCGGCGGCCGGCGATCACCACGCGGGTGACGCGGGGATCGCGCGCCAGCGCCCGGGCATGGGCTCGGGCCTGCGCACCGGTGCCGATGACCGCGACGGCCGTGGCGTCCGCGCGTGCCAGCAGCCGCGCCGCGAGGGCGGAGGCGGCGGCCGTCCGGGCCTCGGTGATGACCCGGCCATCGAGGACCGCCGTCGGGGCGCCCGTCTCGGGATCGAAGCAGCAGATCAGGGCCTGATGCGTCGGCTCGTCCCGGTTCTGGGGAAAGAGGCTGACGAGCTTCGTGGTCAGGGCCTTCGCCGCCGGGAGGTATGCCGGCATCGCAATCAGCGCGGCATCGCGTTCGGGCACGCTTGCCGCGATCCGGGCGGGCATCGAGACCCGGGCCGCGGACAGGTCCACCATCGCCGCGGCCACGGCGTCCACGAGGGCGTCGAGATCGAGTGCCGCCTCGACGTCGGCCGCCGACAGGATCAGCACGCCGCATCGAGGCGGGCGGTACCGCGACAGGCGGAATCATCCAGGTCCACGCTCATGGAGGCTCGCTCGACGATCGTCCCCTGATGGGTCATGCGGGCTCTCCCGCGTCCGGGTCCGGCCGGCCCGGCGTCTCCACGGGCGCCAGGGATCCCTCGCCCCGGGCCGCCTGGCCGGTCTCGCCCGGCAGCAGCCGGCGAGCGGCGCCCTCGAGGACGCCCCGGAGGTGCGCATCGTCCGGGCCGGCCAGCTCGACGACGATCACCCGCATCGGCGTGCGGTCCGTCCACGCTGCGTGGGTCACGCCGGCCGGCCAGAGCACCGCCTCACCCGGTGCCACGCGCGACTCGTCCTCGCCAACCTGGACGAAGCCCCCGCCCTCGATCACGCAGAACCAGGTGGTGTTCGGGTTGTCATGGGGCGAGGTCCGCGCGTCGGGCCCGAATGCCAGCTCGCTGATCGTCCCGCGGGCGTCGGAGTGGATGACCTGGCCCGTGACCCCGGTCGTCCCCGGCGGGCCTTCGCGTCGGCGCTGTCCGGCGCCGAATCGCCGGACCTCGATCGGCATGCCGAGAGCCTAGGCGCGGCGCCCGGGGCGCGCCACGGGCAGCAGTCGCCCGATCGCACTGACTCGCCGCGACGTCAGCGCCGGCGGCGCCGCTTGACCGCCTTCGAGCGAATCGTGGTCTCCGGCCGGGTCGCCTTGTTCCGGCTGAGGTAGCGCTGCCGGGCGAGCTGCAGCTCGTATGTCTCGAACAGGGCCGGGTAGCGCCAGAAGCGGACCCACAGGAACGTCCCGAGCCCGGCGACGAGGATCACGAGGACCACCGCGAAGTCGAACTGGAAGAGCGCCCCCATCACGACCAGGAAGAACGTGATGATCCCGGTCCAGAGCAGCCACTCCCACATGTCCAGGTACAGCCGATGACGGTGGAGCTGCCGCGTCCGGACCGTGTACGCGACGATCAGCAGCACGAGGAGCGCCAGCGAGGCGATCCACATCTGGTTGTACAGGTCGGGGAAGTTCTCCTTGGAGAACCCGAGCCAGAGGTAGTCCCAGGGGAGGAGGGTCACGGCCGGGGAGGATACATGGCCCGGGCTATACTCGGTCGCCCAGCCCGTGTTTGGAGGGACGTCCCGGGTGCGAGCCCTGCTGTCGGTCGCGTCCCGCGAGGGCATCTCGGGCTTCGCTCGCGGGCTGCAGACCCTCGGTGTCGATGTCTACGCCACCGAAGGCACGCGCGAGCACCTGGCCCAGGACGGGATCGAGGCCGAGCCCGTGGCCAGCCTGACCGGGACCGAATCGTTCCTCGACGGCCAGGTCAAGACCTTCCATCCCTCGATCTACGCCGGGCTCCTGGCTCGTCGCGACAAGGCCGAGCAGCTGGCCGAGCTCGAGGCCCACGGCATCCAGCCCCTCGATCTCCTGGCGGTCAACGTCAAGCCATTCGGAGCCCAGGTCAACAAGTCGGGCGTGGCGATCGACCAGGCCGTCGAGATGATCGACGTCGCCGGCGCGGCCCTCCTGACGGCCGCCGCCCGGAATGCCTCGGGCGTCGTGGTGATCTCGAGCCCCGAGCACTATCCCAAGGTCCTGGCCGAGCTCAAGGAGCACGGCGTCGTCTCGGCCGAGCTGCGGGCCAAGCTCGCCGCCGAGGCGTTCGCGACCGTGGCGGCGTATCACGCGGAGATCGCGGCCTACCTGAACCAGCTGACCTCGACGACGTTCCCGAAACGGCTGGCGATGGTCCTCGAGAAGGTCAGCGACCTGCGCTACGGCGAGAATCCCCACCAGGACGGCGCGTTCTATCGCGAGACGACCCATCGCGTCGGGACGCTGGCCGACGCGAGCCTCGTCCAGGGCGGCGAGCCGACGTTCAACAACCTCCTGGACCTCGACGCGTCCTACTCGGTCGCGACCGACTTCACGACCCCCACCGTCTGCATCTCGAAGCACACCGATCCGGTCGGCATCGCCTCCGCGGACGATCTCGTCGAGGCCTACCGCCGGGCTGTCGAGACCGATCCGGTTGCGTCGTACGGGGCGATCATCGGGGTCAACCGGACGCTCGACGGGCCGACCGCGCGAGAGATCGCGGCCGCCTCGTACGAGGCCGTCATCGCCCCCGGCTTCGACGATTCGGCGCTCGCCACGCTGCGGCAGAAACCCGACCTGGAGCTCCTGGCGGTCCCGCGCGGCCCGACCGACGGGCCCGGCGACTACGGCATCGCCAAGCTCGACTTCAAGCGCGTCGCCGGGGGCCTGCTGCTCGAGACCGTCGACGAGCTGGGGCTGGATCGCAGCCAGCTCCACGTCGTCACGAAGCGCCGCCCGACGCTCGAGGAGCTGACCGACCTGCTCTTCGCCTGGCGCGCGGTCCGGCACGTCCGGTCGAACGCGATCGTGCTGGCGAAGAAGGCCGCGACGGTCGGCATCGGCGGGGGCCAGCCGAACCGCCAGGTCTCGGTCGAGATCGCGCTCCACCGGGCGGGCGACCGGGCCAAGCTCGCGGTCATGGCCAGCGATGCGTACTTCCCGTTCCCGGACGGGATCCAGCTCGCGGCCCAGGCCGGCGTCACCGCGATCATCCAGCCGGGTGGCTCGATCCGGGACGAGATGGCCATCGAGGTCGCGGACCGCCATCATCTGGCCATGGTCTTCACCGGCCGGCGCCACTTCCGGCACTGACGATGGCCCTCGATCGACCCAGCGAGTCGGCGATGGAGAAGCTCCTCGCGCTCGAGATGGCCTACGTCACCGAGGCGGCGGCGATCGCCTCCGCGCGGCTCATGGGTCGCGGCGACCGCCACGAGGCGGACCGCGTCGCCACCGAGGCGATGCGCTCGGCCATGGACGAGGTCGAGATGGAGGGGACCATCGTCATCGGCGAGGGCGAGCGCGACCAGGCCCCGATGCTGTACATCGGCGAGAAGGTCGGCTCGAGCACCGACGGCAGGGCCCCGGCCATCGACATCGCGGTCGACCCGCTCGAGGGCACGAACCTCGTCGCCACCGGCTCGGCCAACGCGATCACGGTCCTCGCAGCCTCGGAGAAGGGCGGCCTGGTCCACGCCCCGGACACGTACCTCGAGAAGCTCTGCGTCGGGCCCGGCGCGGCGGGCAAGGTCGACATCCGGAAGCCCCCGAGCGAGAACGTCCACCTCATCGCGGAAGCCCTGGGCCGGCGCGTCCAGGACATCACCGTCATCGTCCTGGAGCGGCCGCGCCACGAGGCCCTCATCGCCGAGCTTCGGTCGACCGGAGCCCGGATCAAGCTCATCAGCGATGGCGACCTGTCCGCGGCGATCAGCTGCTCCGTGTCCGGCACGGGCGTCCACGCCGTGATGGGCATCGGTGGCGCGCCGGAGGGCGTGATCACCGCGGCGGCGCTGCGCTGCCTCGGGGGCGAGATCCAGGCCCGCTTCCGGTACCGCAGCGAGGCCGAGCGGGAGCGCGGCGCGCGCATGGGCCACGGCGACGAGGACCGGATCTACCGGACGGAGGACCTGGCCTCGGGCGACAACCTCGTCTTCGCGGCGACCGGGGTCACGAGCGGCGATCTCCTCGAAGGCGTCCGCTTCTTCGGTGGC
>DASUHU010000060.1:0-9253 GCA_036273395.1 Candidatus Limnocylindrales bacterium | reverse complement strand
ACTCCGATCCGTCGAGCCAGCTCCGCGCGCGCCGCAGGCCCGCCACCGACCTCGAGACCGGTCACGGCGACCCGTCCGCTGGACGGTCTTGCGAGGCCGGTGAGGAGCCGGATCGTGGTCGTCTTCCCGGCGCCGTTCGGGCCGAGCAGGCCGAACACCTCGCCCGCCGGGACGTCGAGGTCGAGGCCGTCGAGGGCCACGACCGGGCCATATCGCTTCGTCAGGCCGCGGGTCGAGATCGCGAGCGCCGGTGGCGCGGCGGTCGGAAGGCCGACCGGTGCCGTCATTCGGGCTCGCGCCCGAGCATGAAGTAGAGCGCCGGTCCGATGAAGCCGACGAGGACGATGACGATCGCCCAGACGGGCTTGTTCGCGAGGCGAACCTGGCGCCCGGGCCTGGTCAGGTCCCCGAGGCCGATGGCCAGCAGCATCACCTGCACCGCGATGACCGGCGTGAGGATCGCGATGAACACCGGCAGGTCCACGTGCGGACCTTACCCCGGTAGACTCGCCGCCGGGACGTCACGGCACGTCGCGCAACGTCGCGCCACGTCGCGCGGGAGGTCACATGACAGCAACGCGTGAGCCCTGGTCGCTCATCCTCGGTGCCTCGTCGGGCATGGGCGAGGCGACCTCCCGAGCGCTGGCTGCGGCGGGCGACAATATCTGCGGGGTCCACCTCGACTTCCGGGCCGCGCTGGCCCGCGTCGAGGAGCTCAAGGCCGATCTCGCCGGGCCCGGGCGCGAGATTCTGTTCATCAACATGAACGCGGCCGACGACGAGAGGCGGGCCACCGCGCTCGACGCGCTGGGTGAGCGCTTCTCCGCGGCCCGGGCGGCGGGGCGCGACCCGTATCTGCACGTCGTCATGCACTCGCTGGCGTTCGGGAGCCTCGTTCCGTTCCTGACCTCGGACCCGAAGGACGGGGTCGATCGGAAGAAGATGGAGATGACCCAGGACGTCATGGCCAACAGCCTCGTCTACTGGGTCCAGGACCTGTTCCGGGGCGGATTCGTGGGCGCCGACACGCGGATCTTCGCGATGACCTCCGAGGGCTCGTCGCGGGTCGTGCCGTCGTACGGCGTCGTGTCGTCGGCCAAGGCGGCCCTCGAGAGCCACGTCCGGCAGCTCGCGATGGAGCTCGCCCGCGCCGGCACGGGTGCGACGATCAACGCGATCCGCGCCGGGGTCACGGACACGCCGGCCCTTCGCAAGATCCCCGAGGCGGCCCAGATGATCGAGCTGACGATGCGCCGCAACCCGACCGGGCGGATGACGACACCCGCGGACGTGGCCGCGGCCATCGTGGCCCTCGCCGGTCCCGGTGGCGCGTTCATCAGCGGTGACACGATCAGTGTCGACGGCGGGGAGTTCATCACCGGCGCGTGACCGACCGACTGGACACATGGCGATGAGCCTGACCCCGTTGTTCGCCCACTGGGCCGTCTACAACCGCCTGTTCGTCGAGGGCATTCGGGGGCTGGACGCCGAGGAGCTCGGACTTCGAGCCGACGTCGCGGATGCGGCCACTGCGGCCCACTGGCCGATCTGGGCGATCGCGGCCCACACGGCCGGCGCCCGGATCTACTGGCTGTGCGTCCGCGCCGGCGAGCCGGGCCTCGATCAGGCGACGTTCGTGGACGCCGTGACGGGCGATGGCTGGGAGGACGATCTCTCGACGCCGCGGTCAGCCGCGGAGGTCGCCGACGCCCTCGCGATGAGCTGGACGGTCATCGATGGCGCGCTCGCGCGCTGGACGCCGGAGCTGCTGGCCGAGCCGATCGCCGTCGAGTCGGACGGGGCCGTCGTCCACCACACGCGCGAGTCGATCCTGCTGCGGCTGCTCACGCACGACGCGTACCACGTCGGCGAGATCGCGCTCATCCAGGGGATCCACGGCCGGACGCAGATCGACCTCTGGCCGCCCGGCGTCCACACCGTCGAGGGCGGCCAGGCCTAGCCTCGCGTCGGTCCCGGGCCCCGCTCCCGGCCGCCGCGTCAGTGGACGATCCAGACGTGCCAGCTGCCGTCGATGCCCTGGCCGACGGCCAGGCCCTCGAACCCGGCCGACGCCCCGTCGACATTCGGGTGGTTGACCCGACATACCACGCCGTCGAGGCGACGTAGTCGCTGGCGGCATTGCCGATGTTCGATGGATCCAGTAGGTCGGAATCCCTCGACGGTGATTCGGTGCGGTCGAGTTTCGCAGGGCCGGAACGAGGGGTCGCGGCGCCTGCGCGGCAGGCCCGGCTCGCTCGGGCCCTTGGAACCGCTGAAGGCGGGCCCTTCGGCCCTGTCGAGCGCCGTCGCCGCGCTCGATGCTCGCCGGCGAGGCGAGGGCACTGGCATCGCCATTCGCGAGCCGCTCGCCGCCGTCTCCAGGAGGTCATCCGCGCATGGCTCGACCGGTCGCCCAGCCCCGCTCCCGGCGAGAGCGTCGCTCGCAGCAGCGTGCCGAGCGGAGCCGCAGCGTGGTGAAGCAGGCTCCGAGCTGGCGATCGCCCGTGGCGCTCACGACCGTCGGCGCGGTCCTCGTCGGCCTGGTGGTCATCGTGCTCGCCGGCGGCCTGTCCTTCGGCGGCGGCTCGAAGGCCGTGATCACGCCGGAGACGTCCTACGAGGCGCTGGCGACGAATGCCTCGACGGTGGGGTCGGCCTTCGCGCCGGTGACGATGACGATCTACTCGGATTTCCAGTGCCCGATCTGCAAGCGCTTCCTCACGACCGAGCTGCCGAGCCTGCTGCGTCAATTCGTCGCTCCGGGAACGCTCCGGATCGAGTCGCGTGACATCGATGTCGTCGATCGGGCCGGCGGCAGCGAGTCGCTGAACCTGGCGATCGGCGGTGCCTGCGCCGCCGAGCAGAACGCCTACTGGCCGTACCACGACCTCGTCTTCTGGAACCAGGGCCGGGAGAACAGCGGGTACCACGACAGCGCGTTCATCGATCGGATGGCCGGCGCGGCGGGGCTCGACCTGGCGGCGTTCGACACCTGTCGGGCTGGATCGAGCGTCAGGCAGGCCGTCCTGCGCGCGACGTCCGCGGCTGCCGGCGACGGGATCGCGGCGACCCCGACGATCGAGGTCAATGGCCAGCGATTCGTCGGCCTGCCCGACTACGACCAGCTGAGCGCCCTGATCCGCGAGCTCGCCTCGCCCTCGGCGTCCTGAACCAGAGGCCAGCGACGCCGATGCTCGATCGCCGGGTCAGCGTCCGTCCGATCCTGGGCCTCCATCCCGGGCTGATCCTCGCCGCGCTCGACATCGTGGGGCTCGCGATCGCGTCCTACCTCTCGACCGTCGAGCTCCAGGGCGGCGTGCCCGTGTGCGGCCCGATCCATGGTTGCGAGGACGTCGCCCGCAGCTCCTATGGCCGGATCGAGGGCGTGCCGGTCGCGGTGCTCGGGGTCTGCCTGTCGCTGGTCCTGCTGACGCTGGCGATCAGCTGGTGGCGCTCGAACCGCTACGTCCTGCTCCTCGCCCACTACGGGCTGTCGCTCGCGGGCGTGCTGTTCGAGGCGTACTTCCTGTACCTGCAGGTCTTCGTGATCGGGGCCGTGTGCATCTGGTGCACGAGCTACGGCCTGTCGCTGGTCCTCCGGTTCGTCATCGCCCTGCTGGTCTGGCTGCGCGGCTCACCGAGGACGGTGACCGCGACCTGACCTGGCCCAATCGATGCGGAACAGGGCTTGAGCCCATGGCGTATATCGGTGGCCATGCGCCACCTCGGCGGCGTCAATCGGACCCTCGGTCTCGCAGCGGTTGCCGCCGCTGCGGGTGTCCTGATCCTTGCCGCTGTCGCGACCATCCAGGGTCCGGTCGCGCCGATCGCGCCGACTTCGCCCGCGGCCTCGCCGAGTGCGCTTGGCACACGGATCTGGCTGCTCACCCAGGACGCGTCGATCACCGGTTGCGGGCTCGCCCTTGTGTCCGGCCGCCTCGTTGCCGACCCCACCTCCGGTCTGGGGCTCGAGACGGGCAACCGGGCGCTTCCCGTCGACTGGCCCACCGGCTTCACGGCAGCGATTGTGGGCGATCGGATCACCCTGCTCGATTCGTCGGACTCGGTCGTGGCCCGCGAGGGCGACTACCTCAACCTCGGGGGTGGTCTCGGAAGCGGGCCGGGCGATCCCTGGTACGCCTGCCGGGGCGACATCCGAGAGGCGGCGGCTCCGTCGGCTGTCGCAGGGGATCTCGGGCACGTGACCGCGAGCGAGGCCCTGAGCATCGCGTTCCGGGACCTGGGCTTTGCGACCGCGACGCCGGTGCGAGTGACCTCGGCCGCCGTGGTCCCATTCAAGCTCGCGGAATCCGGCAGCGGCGTGTTCAACGCCGACGCGCCCGTCTGGGCGTTCGTCTTCGCGGGCGTGTTCGACGTTCCGTCCACGGGTCCTGCGCTGCCGTGCGGCACGCCGAGCCCGTCGATCTGCCCGCCGCCGGCGTTGAGCGCCGAGGTCGTGGTCGATCCGTCGACCGGGGCCGTCATCAGCTCGGGCTACCCCTCGAACGGGCCGCTTCCCACGAATCCATGGTGGTTCACCGATGAGGTCACCACGTGCGGATTCCCGGCCATCTACCGGCTCGATGCCAACGCCCAGGGCTCGGGCTTAGGTTCCTGCGCGATGACACTCGGCTACCCGGCCAGGCCCATCCGGATGACGGTCGGCGACACGATCGACCTGCACATGACCCAGGACTCCTTCGGCGGGCCGCCGGTGTTTCCGGTCCCCGTTTCGTCCGACGACGCGGTCCTGAGCCTCGTGACCGAAGGGCTCACGGATGCGACATTCCGCGCCGTCGCCCCGGGCACGGCCCTGCTCCTCAGCAACGGCGACTGCGGACCCGGGATCGGACCGTGGCAGTGTCCCGTTGCGGTCGTCGAGGTGGCCGCGCCGGGCTAGGGCGCGGCCTGGTCAGCCTCAGTTCTTGGGGTTCCCGTCGCCCGCCTGGAAGATCCCCATCGCGCCACGAACCGTGAAGTTGAAGGCGTGGGTCACGAACGGGTACATCCCGTCCTCCTGGGGGCTGAACTCGATGATCGCGCCCTGGGCGGGCGAGAGGTCGACCGCCTGCGCGCCCCAGCCGCCGCTGTTGCCGGGCAGGAGCGCGATCCCTTCCTTGATCACGGTGTCGAAGATCGTTCCGACGACGTGGAACGAGCTGTCGATGCTCGGGCCGGCGTCGAGGATGAAGACCCGGATCCGGCCCTTGGTCGGGACCGAGATCGGATTGTCCTTGTACTGGTTGGCGACGCCGTTGAAGGTCACGAAGTCGGGGGACGGGGCCCCGGCCGAAGCCTTGGTGTAGTCGGCGATCTGGCCCTGTCCGCCGAGGTACCACTCGTTCTGGACGAACGCGAGCTCCTTGTCGACCTTCGGCAGGCCGCCCTTCGGCTCGACGATGACCATCCCGAACATGCCGTTCGCGATGTGCTCGAGTGCCGGCGCGGTGCCGCAGTGGTACATCCAGACGCCGGCGTAGTCGGCCCTGAACGTGTAGGTGAAGGTCGCGCCGGGCTTGATCTCGACCATCTGGTCGTTCATCGCGGTCTGGCTGGCGTGGAAGTCGATCGAGTGGCTCATCGTGCCCTCGTTGGTGAGGTGCACGTGGACCGTGTCGCCGAGGTGGACGCGGATCACGGGTCCGGGAACGGTTCCACCGAACGTCCAGACGTGGACGACGTAGCCGGCCGCGACGGTCATGTCCTTCTCGATGATCGGGAGATCGATGTCATGGACCGTGCCGGGCATGACGGCCGGAGCGGTGGCGTCGCGAAGGACGTACGGCGGGGCGTTCGGATCGGCTGCCGGCAGGCCGAGGCCGTTGCCGGAGGTCCCGGTCCCGGTGCCCGCTGATGGCGCCGGGGAGCCCATCGCCATTCCGGAATCCATCGGCATCGACCCGACCGAGACCATCCCGGTCATGCCCGCCTGGGCGTGGCCCGGGATCGTGCAGCTGAAGGTCAGGCCGCCGGCCGGGATGTCGACGACGGCGCTCGAGGTCTGGCCCGGGTCGGCCACGATCGCGGTGCCATCGGAGAAGGTCAGGTTGTGCTGGATCGCGCCGGTGTTCGTGAGCTTGACGTCATATCGCCCGGCCGTCGCCACCGTGACCATGTTCGGGCTGAACGACAGGTCCGCGGCGGTGACCTCGATCGTGCCGAGGACGGCGCCCGAATCGCCCTGGGAGGCTGCCGGCGTGCCGGCTGCGCCGGCGGGATCGCCGGCGAGCGGGCCGTAGGTCCAACCAGGCTTGGCAGCGGCCTGGGTGCAGGCGCCGAGGACGAGCGAAAGGCTGGCAGCGATCACGAGCATCAGCCGGGTCCGAGTCATCGAAGTGTCTCCCGTGGGCGCGGCGCTTCAGCGGGACGCGGCGTCGCACCGCGACTGTCTGTCGCGGATACCTGTCCGGAGATGTGCCGTTCGGCCTGTCGTTGTCAGGACGGGAGGACCAATCGGCCCTCCCGGTCAGGGACTGACTGAGCCGCCAGGTGACCCGCCCGAACCGGGCCCTGCCGCCGGCGCATAGCCGGTCAGCTCGACGTAGGCCTCGCCGCCGATCGGGCGCCCATTCGTCGTGGCGTCCACCCGCTGCGAGCCCTCCCAGTAGGCCACGCCCGTGGTGGCGCGCGTGTCGAGCTCCTGGTCGAGCAGGCTCGGGCTGAGCTGGATCGCCAGGCCCTTCGACGGCACGGCGATGCGCCAACCCGACGGGTAGACCGCCCCGGTGTGTGGGCTCGTCCACGTTCCGATGGACGTGACCGAGAACGCCGTCCGGTCGAGGTGGGAGGCCGTTCCGGAGGGATCGACAAACGTGCCGTACACGAGCGGCAGCGAGCCGTCAGCGGCCCGGACGAGCGACAACGTGAGGTCCGAGCCGTCGGCGAGATTCACCGCGAACCAGTCCCAGCCGCCGCCACCGACGGAGATGAAGTCCCCCCACTGGTGGTCGAACCAGGCCTCGCCCATGACCGGGAGTGCGCGGCCGTCGAGGGTCACGGTCCCGGTCGTCGTCATCCGCGGTCTGGAGTAGTAGTACGACCCGCCGGCGGGACCGAAGTCGACCCAGCCGTTCCCGTCATGGAGGACCGGCGGCAGGTTCGTCGCGAGCTGCAGGTCGAGCCCGAACGACCCGCCGCCTGCGGTCGCTTCCGCGGCTGTCAGCCCAGCCGTCAGATGAACGCTGTCCTGCACGCGGCCACCGGACGGCGTCGACGCGCCCGACATGAACCAGGCATCCTCCGCCGGCTGGAACGGGTTGCCCGCCGCGCTCGGGGATGCGCCGGGCGCCGGCATCGACAGCAGGAGCGGGAACGAATCCGGCGGAGCGCGCATCCCGATGGTGAGATCGACCTGCGGGCCAATCGACGCGCGCTGGGCGTACAGGAACCTGTGGCCCGACTCATCGGTGAGCGCGAGATGGCTGGCCCACGTCACCGGCGCCGAGCCGCGCTCGGCCCGGAAGATCACGAACTCGAACCCGAACCGGCGCCCGTCGGACGCCTGGAGGTGGCCGGTGTAGTACCACCACTCGGTCAGCCGATCGTGCGGCGCGTCGTCTCGCGGGAACGCGATCGGCTGGGGATCGGGGGGATGGATTGCGCCGGGTGGCATGGTCGCCGGCGCCTGCTGGACGATCGGCGCGTTGGCCAGGATGGGGCCGCCACCGCAGCCCGCGAGAACGATGAAGCACAGCGCTGCGACCGCCAGCGGCCGGAGGCGCTTCGCCAGCGCGGCGGGCAGCCACCAGTTCCAATCCCCGATGAGGCGCATCGTGGCGGGCACGAGCAGCGCCCGGACGACGGTCGCGTCGAGCGCGACGGCGATCGCGATCCCCAGGCCCAGCGCCTTGATCAGGACGATGTCCGCGAACGCGAACGAGCCCGCGACCACGACGACGATGAGCGCGGCCGAGGTCACGATCCGGCCGCTCCGCTCGAGGCCGTGAGCCACGGCCGCGCGGTTGTCGTGGCTCGCGTCCCAGCTCTCGCGCATTCGCGTCAGCAGGAAGACCTCGTAGTCCATCGACAGCCCGAACAGGACGCAGAACAGGATCACCGGCTGCGTGGTTTCCACGAACCCGAGCGGCCGCGTGCCGAGCAGGGCGGAGAGGTTGCCGTCCTGGAAGATCCAGACGAGCGCCCCGAACGAGGCCAGGATCGAGAGCGAGTTCATGACGACGGCCTTGATCGGCAGGATCACCGACCGCAGCAGCAGGAACAGCACGATCCAGGTCGAGACGAGGATGAAGGCTGCGGTCCGCGGGAAATCGGCGCCGATCCCGCTCACCACGTCCTCGACGTCGGCCGCGCCCCCGCCCACGAGCACGGACATCCCGGCCGGCGGCGCCAGCTGGCCGGTCCGTGACCGCAGGTCGCCGACGAGCTGCCGCCCGGGCGCGTCGTTCGGGCCGTAGTCCGTCGTGATCGTGATCGCGGTCAGGTCGCCCTTCGTCGTCGCCGTAAGTGCCGCCTGGACGAACCGATCCGGCGGGCCGGTCGGGCTCGAGTACATGAGCTGGTACTGCGTGAGCGTGAGGCGCGGGTCGACGTCGACGAGGCTGTCGACCGCCGCGACCCGGGGGTCCGCCGCGAGGCGCCGGGTGTAGTCGTAGAGCGCGGCCACGTTGGCGGGACTCGTCGCGGGGCCGCTCGTCCGCACCGCGAGCTCGATCGGGGCGAACGGGCCAGGCCCGAAGGCCGCCTGCAACCGATCGAACCAGACCCGAGAGTCGACGGTCTCCGGGAGGATGCTCGAATCCGGCGCGTTCAGGCGCACGTGGAGGAACGGCAGGCCGAGCAGGAGCAACAGCCCCAGAGTCGGCACCAGCACCGCGACCGGCCGGGCCATGACCCAGCGTGCGAGCCGGGCCCACGGCCCGTCCGCTCCCGGCGTGGCGACGACCCGCCGGACGCTCAGCCGGTCGAGCCGCGTCCCGACGAAGGCGAAGAGCGCCGGCAGGAGCGTCAGCGCCGCCGCGATCGCGAGGGCCACGACCATCGCCCCGGCGATCCCGACCGAGCGCAGGATCATGAAGTCGAACAGGACGAGCCCGAGCAGGCCGAGCAGCACCGTCACGCCCGAGAAGAAGACCGCGCGGCCGGCGGTGGCGACCGTCGCGACGACCGCCTCCTCGATCGCGTCCGGGCGGTTGTCGCGAGCCGCCAGCTCCTCGCGGAAGCGGCTCGTCATCAGCAGGGAGTAGTCGACACCCAGGCCGAGCCCCAGGAGCGTCGCGAGATTCAGCACGAAGAT